>JAKSBK010000562.1 GCA_022361155.1 Pseudomonadota bacterium | reverse complement strand
GCTCCTTGAGTGCTCTGTACCCTGTGCGATCCTACCCTCCTCTCCTCGCCACCACCTTTTGAGAAGTTACTCATTGCCCTCTTCGACCCTCTGAGCCTGTGTGGTCCGTGGCATTCGACCGACCTCCTGGGGCCGGACGCCATGCCCGGCACACAGGGTCGATCACCTTTTCAAGCTCTTGTCCAGCATTTTTAGAACTCGATCGCCCTGGCCCTGGACCCGACCCGGGTTGAGGTTGACTGACGATCCGCCTCATCCCTCCCATGTAGCTCCTACGTATCAAGCGACCCGGGTTGAGGTTCCGCCACCCGACCCGCGGATCGGCCCGACCCGCGTTGCCCGACCCGGGTTGAGGCCGCGGATCGGCCCGACCCGCGTTGCCCGACCCGGGTTGAGGCCGACCGGTTGAGGTTCCGCCGGATCGGCCCGACCCGCGTTGCCCGACCCGGGTTGAGGCCGCAGCGTTGACGTTGCCCGACCCGGGTTGAGGCCGGCCGACCCGACCCAGGTTGAGGTTGACGCAGGCTGGCCCAACCAGGTTGAGGCTGGAGCGCCGCTGGCAGTTCTGTTGATGGACTAGCGAGCTTCTGGGGCACCGCTGACGCGACCGAGGTTGCCGTAGCGGTGATACTGGACCGAAAGCGTGTGTTCCCGCAGATACCGCAACAGCTCCACACGACCGGTGGCGAGTACTGGCTCTGCGCATATGTGAACCCCGGACTGGGCAGCCTCCGCAAACAAGTCCGGTTCCGCGCCTCCCAAGGCCCGGCAGCGCGTGGTGCCGTGTCGGGCGACCTGTTCGCCGAGCTCGCCCTCCGCCACGACGCGAGCCCGAGCGCCCGGGACTTCTGCCAGCCAGGAGTGCTGGTCCGAGAGCTCCGGGGCGAGCCAAAGCTCGTAGGCGCAGCCGCACGTGGCAGCGGCGCAGCAGGCGCGCACGACGTCCAGCGGTTCGGCGTCGCGCAGCCCCAGGACTAGTAAAGGGGAGCACGGGCGATAGCCAAACAGGTTGTCTTCTCCGAGGACGTGGCTGGGATCGTGCCAACCGGCAAAATGGGCTTTCCAGGCATACGCGTAGTTGCGGGCGCTTCGGCGGCATGCCGTGGACGCGGACGCCTCGAGCCGGGGCTCGGCGACTGCCAGGATGCGCAACACGGCATCGGAGCACTCCGAAACCATGTCGGGCAGCTGCTGTTGGCGTATCCGCGCGAGCTGCCAGACATAGTTCGGGCCCCCGGCCTTGGCCCCCGGCCCGAAGCTCGAGGCCTTGGTGCCACCGAAAGGTTGGCGACGGACGACGGCTCCTGTAGTGCCCCGGTTGATGTAGGCGTTGCCCACATCGATCCGCTGCCTCCAGTGCTGTTGCTCTCGCTCGTCTAGGCTGTGCAGGCCCGCAGTGAGACCGTAGGGTGTCGCGTTGGCGAGTTGCAGCGCATGTTCCAGATCCCTGGCACGCATGACACCCAGGACCGGCCCGAACAGCTCGGTCTGATGAGTGAAACTTCCCTCGCGCACGCCGAGCTTGATGCCAGGGGTCCATAAACGGGGGTTGCTTGGATGCTCACGCGGCGGCAGGAGCCACTGCTCGCCCTCGTCCAGCGTCTGCAGCGCTCGTTCCAGGGCACCGCCGGGCGGGCGGATAAGTGGTGTCACCACGCTGCGTGGATCCCATGCCGAGCCTGCCGGCAAGCTGTCCGCAGCGTCACGTAGCTGCCGGCGAAACGCCTCGCTGTCGTAGACCTCGGCTACGCAGATCGCGAGGCTCGCAGCGCTGCACTTCTGGCCGGCGTGCCTGAACGCCGAGCTCACCAGGTCTTCGATGGCTCTGTCCTGATCCGCCAGGGCGGAGACGATAAGGCTGTTCTTGCCCCCGGTCTCCGCCATCAGATCGACGTCATGCCGCAGCTCATGGAACAGCTTTGCGGTGGAAGTGGCCCCGGTGAGAATCACGCTGTTGATTCTTGGGTCGCGAATCAGCCTGGACGCGAGCTCGTCCTGACAGATCAGGAACTGCAGCACGCCCTTGGGCAAGCCCGCCCGCCAGCACAGCTCAGCAAGCTTCCGAGCGACCAGGACGGTCTCAGGCGCGGACTTGAGCAGCACGGTATTGCCGGCAGCAAGCGCGGCGAACACACCTCCCGCAGGGATAGCAAGCGGGAAATTCCAGGGCGGCGCCACCAGAGTGACCCCTTTGGGCTGGAATTCGAGCTCGGGCAGGTCAAGGGCATCGGCCATGCTTCGCCGGTAGTACTCCGCGAAATCAATGGCTTCAGAGACCTCCGTGTCTGCCTCGGCAACGGCCTTGCCGCCGTCGAGCACCATCGTCGCGATGAACTGGCCGCGCTGCTCTCGAAGGAGCCGCGCCACCTGCGCGAGCACGGAGCTGCGCAGATCCACGGGGGTTGCCCCCCAGCGTTGAGCCATCTCAGCGGCCGTGGCAACCGCCTGCTCGAGGTCGTCCTCGCTAGCCAGCGCGTATCGGTAGGGGCAGTGACCCGGCCGGGAAGGGTCGAATCCCTCGGCCGTGGGCTCCCGGTAGCGATCCTGTCCCGCCACTCGAATCGGGACGTCCTCCGCAGGCTGATCGTGTCGTTCCTGCAGAATCTGCCCGATCCACTCGCGATTGCGCATCAGCGAGAAGTCGGTATCGGGCTCGTTGCGGAACGGACCGTCGAGTTTGGGGTGTTTCGGAGGCTCGTCGCGTATCGCGGCGCGCCGTGGTTCTTCGCTGACTTCGTCTTGCGCTTGGGCCGCCCGTACGAATCTGCTCAGCTGGTCTTGGTAGGCGCGATCGCCAGCTCTCATACGAAAGCTGTGGTGAAGGAAGTTGTCGCTTGAAGTGTTTTCGTCGAGCCGCCGGATCAGATAGGCCATGGCATGATGGAAGTCGTCTGTCTCCACCACGGGCGCGTACAGCAACACGTCCCTGGTGAAGAGCTGAATGGCGCGACGCAAGGGATCAGCCATGCCTTCAAGAAGCTCGAAGCCCACCATGTCCTCGACGGCGTTCGCCGCCCTAACGCACAGCGCGTAGGCCACGTCGAAAACATTGTGGCTAGCCACGCCAACGCGAACCGCCTGCGCGTGCTCGGGCTGGCAGGCGTAGGTCAACATGCGTTTGAAGCTGGCGTCGACCTCATGCTTGCTGGGATAGACGGGCACCGGCCAACCCTGCATGGACGCCAGGACGCGCTCGGCGGCCAGGTTCGCTCCCTTCACCAAGCGGATGCGGATTGGCGCACCTCCGTCCTTGCGGCGCTGCATGGCCCAGGTTGTCAACTGCCTCTGCAACGCCGGCGCTTCGGGCAGGTACGCCTGCATGGCGATCCCGGCGGCAAGCCCCTTGAAGCGCGGTTCATCGAGGACGCGCTGGAAGAGCTCGACCGTGAGGCAAAGGTCCTGCCTGGCCTCGACATCGAGGTAGACCAACTTGGCCTCGCCCGATCCTGGGTCGGGATGCGCCATCGCAGCGTCGTAGAGCTTCTCAAGACGCTGGCTCAGGCGTTCGAGTACTTCGTCCCAGGCTAACAGGTTGAGCTGGCTGGCGATCGATGAGACCTTGACAGAGACGCATTCCACGTCCGGCAGCGCCAGAAGCCGCATGTAGCGCTCCACGCGGCGCGCGGCCTCCTCCTCGCCGAGGACGGCCTCTCCGAGCAGATTCACGTTCAGACGGGCTCCCTGAGCGCGCCGCCGCTTGAGGTGGCTTCGAAGCGTCTTTGGGTCGCTCGAAAGAATGATGCTCTCGGTGTCCTGGCGGAGCCTCTGATATACGGCGGGGGCCGTGAGCCCGGGTGCCCAGGAGCCCAAGCTTCGCAGTGCGCGCAGCTGGGTGCGGTCGACTCCAAAGAGATAGGAAGGTACGCCCAGCGTGTCTATCAGATGAGCGGTGACGTCCACCACCCGCGCTGGATCGCGGCTACGATGCACACGGTCCGTCAGTGCGGTGGTGAAGATCTGCCCCTTCGGATCGTTCATGAGCCGCGCCAGAAGCTCCTTGCGCTTGCGGTCAGCTCGGGTCGCCAGGCGCTCGCTCTGCTCGGTCAAGTACGCGGCCATGTCGATTGCGGCGTCGACAAGCTGCTGCCGCTCGGGCGGCTCGCGCTGCAGTCGATCGAGGAGCTCTTGGGCACGTGCGATCGTTGCCGATGAGTGGCTCGTGGTCACCTACGGAATCTAACAGCTCTGTGTCGGCAAGTGCTAGTAGCCGCGCATGCACGAATCAATGGGAGCTGGGTGGTCCGATCGGGCTGTCTCGGACGGACCCCCAAGCTGCTGTGGCCTTGACCCCGGCGTCTGCCCCCTGCATCTTGAGACTGGGCCCAGCCATCGCGCCTCCTGCTTGCTGCAGGTTCCACGGCAGCGCGCCGTAGGCTTCGTAGCTCCCAGGGGCCCGCGCAAGCCAAGGCCCCCGATGTGGCAGACGATCTTCAGCTCATGAACTTCGAACTCGACGATCTGCATCGCACCATACGGGACACGGCGCGGCAGTTCGCGCGCGACGAGGTCGCACCTCGTGCGGTCGAGTGGGATGAACAAGAGCGTTTCCCATCGGAAATCATCCCGCGGTTGGGTGAGTTGGGGTTCTTGGGTGTCCTAATACCCGAGGCGTACGGCGGTGCTGGCTTGGATACGCTCGCGTATGCGATCGTCGTAGAGGAGATCAGCAGAGCAGACGGTTCGCTCGGCCTGACCCTGGCCTCTCACAATGGACTTGGATCGTCGCATTTGGCGAGTTTTGGCAGCGAGGAGCAGAAGCAACGGTACCTTCCGAAGCTTGCGAGCGGCCAGTGGCTCGGTGCCTGGTGCCTGACCGAGCCCGGCTCGGGCTCCGACTCGGTGTCGATGCAGACGCGCGCCGTGAGGAACGGCGATGGTTGGCTGATCAACGGAAGCAAGATGTTTGTGACGCAAGGCTCGGTCGCTGGTGTTTGGGTCGTTCTGGCAAAGACCGACGTCCAGGCGGGGAGCAAAGGTGTCACCGCCTTTGCTCTCGAGCGCGATACACCGGGTTTCCGTATTGCTCGAGAGGTCAAGAAGCTCGGCATGCGCTCGAGCGACACGGCGGAGATCGTTCTCGACAACGCTCGAGTCGCCGACGCTCAGCGGGTGGGCGAGTGCGGCTCGGGCTTCGTGGATGCGATGCAGATTCTGGATAAGGGAAGAATCAGCATTGGCGCCCTCGCGCTAGGTTTGGGGGAGGGTGCCCTCGAGTCTGCGATCCAGTACGCCAAGGAGCGCAGGCAATTCGGAAAGCCCATTGCGGACTTTCAGGCGATTCAATGGATGCTTGCCGACGCGCGGGCGGAGCTGGATGCGGCCCGGCTGCTTCTATGGCGAGCCGCCTGGCTGGCAGATACCGGGCGACCTTTTCGCCGCGAGGCCGCCATGGCCAAGCTCTTCGCGTCCGAGGCCGCCCAGCGCGCCTGCGACCACGCGCTGCAGATTCACGGCGGCTACGGGTATACTCGGGAGTTCCCGGTGGAGCGCCACCTACGCGACGTGCGACTATGTCGAATCGGCGAGGGCACGAGCGAGGTGCAGCGGATGTTGATCGCCCGCGACCTGCTCGGATAGGGAGTTTCGTTTCAGAATCGCGCGAGAGCGGCTTTCGTCCTCGGATCGGCCCTGCGAAATAGCGCTGCTATTCCTCGGTCCGCTCCTGCGGGCGCGCTCGCTCTCGCATCGATTCTGAAACGAAACATGCTTGGCGAAGCAGAGCTACCCTGATTTGGCTTGCCGCAAGATTCGGCGGCTTCTTCTTGGCGCAGGCTACTCGGCAGCCTTCAGCGGTTTGCCGTGTCCTGGCACTAGCAGCGCGGCGCGGTAGGTCGGGTAGCTGAAGCGGTCGCTGTGTTCCTCGTTGTGGCATGTCACACAAACCCGCTCGGCAACCTCGCGCGTGACGCTGGATAGCTCCGGTGCGGGGTGCCGGCTCCCAGGTCCATGACAACTCTCGCAACCGACGTTGGTGAGTCCCCGGTTGTGCACCACGGTGCTGCCCCCGGGTTTGTTGTAGCCTGTGACGTGACAACCCACACAGCTGAGATTGAACTGCTTGTCCAGCCGCTCGAGCGTGGCGTAGGCACGGCCGTGGGCGTGCGTGCGCCACCAAGCGAAGGCGGCTGCGTGGCAGGCCCCGCACTTTCGAGAGCCGACGTAGCGAGCGGCTCCCTTTGCTGCGGGAGGCGGCTTCCAGTCGGCCAGCGCGCGTCTGTTGTGGGCGTTGACGCGCCGGTCGTAGGCGTCAACCCGAGCCTTCACCGAAGGCTTTCCGGCAATTTCCGGAGCCAGCTCGATCCACCTGGAAGCAAAGATGTTGCCCTGCGGCTGCGGCGCTGCCTGCACCTCCCGGAGTTCGGCCAGCAGATGCTCTAGCCGTCGCCGTTGTCTGTCCACGTCGCGTTGATTGACCTGCCGATCCTTCTCCCAGCCGGCGATGCGCCTCTGCAGGTCAGCGATACGCCGCGCGAGCCCGTTGGTTCGGCGCTGGCGCGCCCAGTCGCCGACGTCCGTGAAGCCTCCTTCTTCTTTGCGGATGAGGTCCAGCACGACCAGGCCGTGCCCCTGGCGACCGGCGCTCAGGAAGACAGGGCCTCCCGCCACCCGGGTGGGTGGCTGTGGGATGGCTTGTTCGAGACCGCGGTCGACCACGAAGTCCAGGCCACGTATGTTGGCCAGTGCCCGGCGCGCCAGGCGGCGCTTGGCGTACAGCAACCCAATCACTATCTGGGCACCCTGCCCGCGAAGTCGGGCCGTGAGCTTGCGGCTTGCCCGCTCGATTGCCGGCAGCTCGAGCGGCTTGCTCAAGGGGCTCAGTCCCCAAACGCCAACGGTCGCTTTACCGAGCCGGTGCAGGCTGGTGGCCTTGAACGCTTCGGGCTTCGCAGCATCGCTGGAAAGCGATTCGCCGTAGGCAAGCAGCGGAAAGCGCGCAGTACGCTTGAGGGAACCCAGGGTCGCGACTCCGTGCGACAGGTCCGCCGGGCCCGGAGCAACCGCGGAGGCGCCCAGCTCGCCCAGTAGCTCCGCGAGCAGCTGAGCCTTCCAGATCTCTTGAGCTTTTGCAGCTTCGTTTTGCGCCCCCGCTGGTAACCCGCCGAAAAACACGTTCCCGGACAGCAGAAGGAGCATGGGCAGGCGCTCCGACGCTAGCTGGTCGAGCTTCGCCGCCAGCTTGTCTATGCCTCCGAGAGGTCGGCTCTGGCATCCGCACGGCTCGAGGTAACCCTGGAGATCCGTCAACACTGCTACACGCACATCGAACGCGGTTCGGGCGACATCGCTGGTCGCGCGTGTTGGAGCTCTACCGTTGGAACAGGTCATGGTCAGGCAGGCCAGTGCCGCGAGCGAAGCGCCCCGCAACACTGGCCTGCGCGCACGCCCTGGCAGACGCTCCCTAGCTGCGGTCTCCTTGTGGGAGCACCCGTTGGCCTTGAACGCGCGCCGGCTTCGAACCACCCGCGATCCTTAGCAGCGAGACAGGGGCCGTTTCAAATCGGGCGCTTGCTTGCGTGGTGCGGGGTTCGCTGGCCCACTTGACGCGTGAGGGTGGCCCGACTAGCTTGCGCGATCTTGTGTCACGCCTTCGTGTTTGACGAGGAAGACCTCCAGCATGCTCAAAGTTCGATTGGCCAGACGCGGCGCAAAGAAGAGGCCCTACTACCACGTCGTGGTGGCCAACTCCGAAAGCCCCAGAGACGGTAAGTTCGTGGAGCAGATCGGTACTTATGATCCCGCTCGACCGATGAGCGAGGCTCGCATCAACGGCAACCGGCTCGAGTACTGGCTGGGTCATGGCGCACAGATGACTCGAACCGCCGGCCACGTCATCAAGGAGGCCCTCGGTGCCTCCTCCGTGGGCTAGAGCGCCGATGAACCAGCGACCGCAACTCGGTCTCTACGGTAGGATAGAGCCTTGCCGCACCAGCTGATGAGCTCGGTTGGCGCGGGCTCGCCAGCTGCCAGAGCGTCCATTGCCTAGCGACTCGAGCGACAAAACCATGATTCAAGACCCTGCCAGCGGGGTCCGGAGCTCCCCCATGGACCAGCTCACAGAACTCGTCTCGTACGTGGCGAAGGCCCTTGTGGATGAACCCGATGCCGTGCAAGTGACCGCTGTGGAAGGCGAGCGAACGGTGATTCTGGAACTGAGCGTGGCCCAGGGCGACCTGGGTAAGGTAATAGGCAAGGACGGCCGTACGGCGCGCGCGCTTCGTACGCTGCTGGCGGCGAGCTCGGCCAGGCGCTCAAAGCGCGCAGTGCTCGAGATTCTCGAGTAGCCCTGGGCGATGATTCGCAGACCCGGGCCCGGCGCTTCCCAACGAGGCCTGCGAGGCCTGGTTTCGCTGGCACGAATCGGCCGCCCGCATGGGCTTCGGGGCGAGCTTCGCGTGCGTCCATACAATCCCGAATCGGATCTGATAACGCGGCTTACGCATGTGGTGGCGCGGCAATCCCATGCTTGCTGTGCCCTCGAGATCACCTCGGTCCGCCCTCACAGGGCCCCCCTTCTGCTGCTCGGATTCTCCGGCATCCTCGACCGGCAGGCAGCCTCGCGGTTGACGGGATACGAGCTGTGCGCTGGCCGGGGCCAACTGCCGCCCCTTGCCCGCGGTGAGTACTATCACGTCGATCTGGTTGGCCTTCAGGTCAGGGACATCCATGGCAGTCCGCTGGGCATCGTGCGAGGGGTAGAGCCGTATCCAAGCGTGGACGTCGTGCTCGTGGATGGACACGGTGTGGTACGGGAGGTGCCGATGATCGCTCCCTACCTGATCTCGGTTGATGTCGATCGTGGTGCCATGGTCGTGCAGCACTTCCTAGAGCTTCCCGTAGTTCCTCGACCCAAGTGGCCGTCCAGCGACAACCGGGACGGACCCTAAAAGTCCTACAGCTTTCGGGTGCTACATGCGTTTCAACGTCATCACACTGTTTCCCGAGCTGTTCGAGCCGCTGCTCCGCGTGGGCGTTCTTGGTAGAGCCGTTGCCGCGGGTGCGATCGAGATACACTGCGTCAATCCACGTGCCTACACGCGAGATACATATAGGAGCGTAGACGATACCCCCTACGGGGGTGGCGCCGGTATGGTAATGATACCTGGCCCCCTGTGCGACGCAATGGATGCTTGCGATCAGCCAAAGAGCGGCGACTCGGCAGCACCGCAGCGGGCTCACCGAGTGCTGCTCACGCCTCAGGGTGCAGTGTTGACCCAGACACGAGCGAAGCACTGGTCCAGGCTTGGAGCATTGACCTTGGTGTGTGGGCGCTACGAGGGGTTCGACGAGCGCGTGCGCGGGCATGTGGACGAGGAGCTGTCGTTGGGTGACTTCGTCCTGAGCGGCGGCGAGGTGGCTGCCATGGCTGTGATCGAAACGGTATCACGTTTCGTACCCAGCGTGTTGGGCAATCGGCGCTCTTGCGAGCAGGAGTCCCACGCTGCCGAGGGTCTCCTAGAGTATCCGCAATACACGCGCCCCCGGGAGTTCCGTGGCGAACCCGTCCCCGGCGTACTGCTTTCGGGCGACCACGCGGCGATCGCCGGTTGGAGGCGGCTTCAGTCCCTGCTGAGGACGAGCCGCCGGCGCCCCGACCTCCTCGCACGCACGTCGCTGAGTGAGCAGGAGCAGCGGTGGCTCGCCCGGGCGGGCCGGGACCCCGACGGTTTGGAGCCATCGTGACGGCGGTATACTGCGCGCTGGTCCACTATCCAGTGCGCGACCGCGAGGGGACGTCCGTGACCGCGTCGATCACGAATCTCGACGTGCATGACATCGCTCGCGCGGCCAGGACCTACGGCCTGTCGGGCTACTTCCTGATTACCCCTGTGGATGCCCAGCGGGTGCTGGCCACGCGCATTATCGACCACTGGCTCAAGGGTGCGGGCTTGCGCAGGGGGCCCGAGCGCGCCGAAGCGCTCGGCCTGTGTCACGTGGTGGGATCGATCGAGTGCGCCGCTGCTGCGATAGCTGCGGAAAGCGGTGCCCGACCCACGCTCGTTGCCACCGCTGCCAGTCCCCCGAGGAAGCGCTCGACCCTGAGCTTCGAGCGCCTGAGGGCCAGCCTGACCGAACGGAAGGCGCCGTTGCTGCTGCTTTTTGGCACCAGCCACGGCCTGGCCTTGGAGGTCTTGGATGCCTGCGATGCCGTTCTCGAGCCCATCGTCGGTCCCACGGCGTACAACCACCTCTCGGTACGCTCGGCCGCCGCAATCGTACTCGACAGGCTGCTCGGGCCACGCCAAGCCGCTGCCCGTCAATGAGGGAGGGTCCGGCCAGGAAGAACTTTGCTTTCGGCGATTTGCCATGCTAGGAGGGCGCCCACCAACCATGCACACGGTACCCGGAATCAGAGCGATCGAAGACCGCCAGCGCCGTGAGCTGTCCCCTTTCAGGGTCGGCGATACCCTCAAGGTCCACTATCGCATTCACGAGGGAGACAAGGAGCGAATACAGATCTTTCAGGGGACTGTCATTCGCAAGTCGCGCGGCGGGATCGGGGCCACCTTCTGCGTCCGCAAGGTCGCTCTCGGCGTCGGAGTGGAGCGCATATTCCCCCTGCATTCGCCGCGTATCGAGAAGGTGGAGGTCGTCAGCAGCGGCCGCGTGCGCCGCTCACGCCTCTACTACCTCCGGGCGTTGCGTGGCAAGGCGGCACGGCTGCGCGAGATAAGCCGGGGCAACGCTCCGAGCAAGGGCAGGACCAGAGGGAGAAAGAAAGCCGCAAAGGCCAGCTAGCTGGTGCCCGTTCCAAACTCGCTCCCGCCGCCCGGCTTGCGGCGCGGGGCCGTCTGCCGCGTCGTCCCACGCTCGACCCTGCCCCTTGTAGCGACGGGTCCTTGGCCGTCGAAGCGGGCTCTGCTATCCCAAGACCAGGCTGGATCCGGCTACCGCAGGTTGCGGCCCGTATTCCCTCCGAACGCTCGCGCACGCCAAAATGACCGCAATTCTCGGAATCTCTGCCTTCTATCACGACTCAGCGGCCGCCCTGGTGGTGGACGGCCGGATTGTCGCTGCGGCTCAGGAAGAGCGCTTCACCCGCAAGAAGCACGACCACCATTTTCCGCAACGCGCGCTCGAGTACTGCCTCGATCAGGCGGGTTTGAGTGCCAGCCAGCTTGACTACGTGGGCTTTTACGACAAGCCGGTGCTGAAATTCGAGCGCCTCCTGGAAACCTACGTGGCTTACGCGCCGCGCGGGTATCGTTCTTTCATGAAAGCCATGCCGCTGTGGCTGCGGGAGAAGCTGCACATCCCGCGTGCGCTGTCGAAGGGCCTGGGTGGAGCGTACACCAGGAAGTTCATTTTCACCGAGCACCACGAATCGCACGCCGCCAGCGCGTTCTTTCCTTCTCCTTTCGAGGAGGCCGCGGTCTTGACCCTGGACGGGGTCGGAGAGTGGGCAACGGCAAGCGTGGGCGTGGGCCGCGGAAACGAGCTGTCGCTGGTGCAGGAGATGCATTTCCCCCACTCGATCGGGTTGCTGTATTCGGCTTTCACCTACTTCACCGGGTTCCGGGTGAACTCGGGCGAGTACAAGCTCATGGGCCTGGCTCCCTACGGCGAGCCACGTTTCGCGCAGCTGATGCTGGACAAGCTGCTGGACCTGAAGCCGGACGGCTCCCTGCGCATGGATATGCGCTACTTCAACTACTGCCACGGACTGACAATGACGTCGTCCAAGATGGACAAGCTGTTCGGCGGGCCCCCGCGAAAACCCGAGGCACCCATCACGCAGCGCGAGATGGACATCGCGGCGTCGATTCAGCAGGTCACGGAAGAGATCATGCTTCGTTGCGCGCGTCACGCCCACGAAGTAACGGGCCAGCGCAATCTCTGTCTGGCTGGCGGTGTGGCCCTGAACTGCGTCGGCAACGGACGGATCGCTCGCGAATCCCCCTTTGACCAGATCTGGATTCAACCTGCGGCGGGCGACGCCGGCGGAGCGCTCGGAACAGCGCTGTTCATTTGGCACCAGCTCCTGGGGAACGAGCGTCGGGTGGGCCACAGCGACAGCCAAACCGGCTCGCTGCTTGGGCCGCGGTTCGACCTCGACGAGATCCGCCGCTTCCTCGACGCCCAGGGTGCCAGCTACCACGTCTACGGCGATGACCGGCAGCTATGTAGACGGGTGGCAGAGCTCCTCAACCAGGAGAAAGTGGTGGGCTGGATGCAGGGCCGCATGGAGTTTGGCCCCAGAGCCCTCGGATCGCGGAGCATTCTTGGCGATCCACGCAGTTCGCGCATGCAGTCCGTCATGAACCTGAAGATCAAGTTCCGCGAGTCGTTTCGCCCGTTTGCACCGTCTGTGCTCAAGGAGCACGCGCAGGAGTACTTCGGGCTTGGCCAGGGTACGGAGAGCCCCTACATGCTCGTCGTCGCGCCCGTAGTCGAGGCCAAGCGCGCAAAGACCAACGGGTCGAGCGCCATGGGACTCGACAAGCTCAAGGTGGTCCGCTCGGAGGTGCCAGCAATTACCCATGTCGACTACTCTGCGCGGGTTCAGACCGTGGATGGTGAGCGTCATGGGCGTTACTACCGGTTGCTCAAGGAGTTCTACAGCCAGTCGGGCTGTCCCGTGCTGATCAATACCTCGTTCAATGTGCGTGGCGAACCTATCGTGTGCACGCCCGAAGACGCCTACCGGTGCTTCTTGGCTACCAACATGGACGTCCTGGTTCTCGAAGATGTGGTGCTGCTCAAGGACGAGCAGGCGGCGGCGCCCAAGCACGAGGTCGATCAGTACCTGAGTCAGTTCTCGCTCGACTGACCCACTCCCGGACACCGAAGCACATGGCCCTGATCGAGATCAACAAGAATCCAAGCCGGCGCGATCTGCGCGTCTTCGGCTGGATGTTTCCTGTCTTCATGGGCCTCGTTGCGGGCATCGTGTTTTGGCGTTTCGAAGCCCCCAGGGTGGCGATGGTCCTGGCAGGCATCGGAGCCTCTGTGGGCCTTCTCTACGCTGTGGCCCCGCCACTGAGGAGGCCGATCTATCTGGGCTGGATCTACCTGACGATGCCCATCGGCTACACCATCTCGTGGACCCTGTTGACCCTCATCTACCTAGTTGTGCTGACGCCCGTGGGGCTGCTGCTGCGGCTCTTTGGAAAGGACCCCATGAACCGCAAGTTCGATCCAACGGCGCAGAGCTACTGGCGGCCGCACCCGGGAAGAGATACCGCCAGCTACTTCAGACAGTTCTAGTGCCCCTACCTGATGCCGAAGGAGAGCCTGATGAGTAGCACCAAGGATGACAAGCTGGATTTCTCGCAGGAGGCTGACCAGGGTCAGATTGGATTTTTTGCCGAGTTCTGGCTGTTTCTGCGCCAGAATAAAAAATGGTGGTTGACACCCATCATCCTGACCCTGCTCGTAGTGGGAATGCTGGTAGTGCTCGGTGGCTCTGCGGCCGCGCCGTTCATCTACACACTTTTCTAGGCCGGTTCCGTCCGAGGATAGGCGACCGCTGCAAACGCCTCAAACCGCTCTGGCGCCATTCTGGGCACGAACTAGAGTAGGTTGCGCGCCTTGAGCTCGACACGCAGGCTGCCGCTGTCCTTGAACAGCAGGGCGTCCATGGCCAATGTGCGGGCGGCGTCGCAGTTGTCGCTTCGATCGTCGACGAACAGACACTCGCACGGCTCGCGCCCGATGCAGGCGGCGGCATTCAGATAGGCACGACGATCCGGCTTTCGCAATCCAGTACGGCAGGACACGAAGTCCCATTGAACGTACTTCGACATGCCGAGCCGCTCTTCGATCCATGTGTACCAGACCGGATAGTTGCTCAGGGCGTACATTGCACGCCCCCGCGCGCGTAGCTCAGCGAGAAGCTCGCGCATGCCGGGAAGCCACTCGTACGAGGCCCTCACACGAGCCCGGAAGGCATCGTGATCGAAGCTGCGCCCATCCTGAAAGAAACCACGCAGGTAGGTTTCCTCGCTTGAGAGCCCCTTCTCGAACGCAATCCACGCATGCTGGTTCTTCGCCGCCAGTAGCTGCGGCAGCGACAAGCCAAAGAAACGCGGCATGACGTGCCGAAACGGATCCGTCACCAGCGTTTCCATTACGTCCCAAAGCAGCGTTGGCGGCATTAACTAACTAACATCGAGCTTGCGATAGACTCCAACAACCACCCCAAGCACGTGGGCCGTTCTCCAGTCGTTGCGTGGAATCAGAATAGGCGCCATCTGGCCGTTGGCCGGCTGCAGACGGATGTGATCGCTTTCGGGGTAGTAGTACTTGCAGGTGGCCTCGTCACCCACCAGCGCGATGACAATGGAACCCCGGGTCGCCTCTGTTTGCTTGCGTACGAAGACGTAGTCGCCGTCGTGAATACCCGCGTCGACCATGGAGTCGCCTCGGATTCGCAGCCCAAAAAGCTCGTATCCCTGCCCAACCAGGCCTCGGTCGACGTGCACGGCTTCCTCGGGGTTCTCGATCGCTTCCGAGAGCTGACCGGCTGCGACCCGGCCAAGAATCGGTACGCGCGTCATCTGTCCAGCATCGAACATGCGAGGCATGGAGTAGCCGGCCGCTGGAGTAGGTCGAAGTGCGCGACTCTTCATGTCCTCGCGTGCCAGGTAGCCCTTGCGTTCGAGTGCTCTAAGGTGGTCATTCACCCCATTTGTGCTCCGAATTCCCATGTGATTGCCGATCTCCCGAAGAGTTGGCGGATAGCCCCTGCGCTCGATGGAAATCGAGATGTAGTCGAGCACCATCCGCTGTCTGTCCGTGAGTTTTTGCATTCGAAGCTCCTTGCATTCGGGGCTGGCAGCTGTTGCTGCTAGACATGGATCCACTGGGCACTTGCGCCTCTGCGCGCCTGATTAGTACTCCTCATACAGAACACGTTGTCGGATGTCAAATAATCAGTAGCCGGATACGATCAGTGCGACTGTTCAGGCCCTGGAAGTCGGGCTTTCAGACGGTTTTCCGGGCGAGCGCGCCCGTAGGATCACGCGAGGAGTACTGGCGGCTGGGTTGGAATCAGCTGCAGCGCCAGGACGAGGGCGAAAGCCGCCTGGGAGCCGCCGTCGAAGCGAACACCCCCGTGAGCGGTTACCGATCAGCGCTTGTCGCTGAAGGTCAGCAGGCCGGCGTAGAAGAGCGCGGTCAACACGGAGGCGAACAGGAACCCTGCACCCGCGAGCAGCTGCTCTTTGGCGATCAGAAACGCGCCAGAGCCGATCAGAGCGGAGGCGACAAGCCCACTGAATACGCGGCGCCCAAGCCTGTCGGCCACCTGGTTGAGCGAGGGATTGTGGACCTGGAAGCTAAGACGGCCCTGGCGCAGGTCGTGCAGCACCTCCTGGGTGTAGGCCGGTACGTCGCTCGCGGCGCTGGTGAGTTGGCCGGCCATGCGCAGCAGGTCACCGCTGATCTTCTCCGGCGCGTAGCGGCGCAGCAGCAGCTCGGTGAAATAGGGCTTTATCTCCTCCAGGACGTCGAGTTGCGGATGAATCTGCTTGCCAATGCCCTCGACCATGGTCAGCGCTCGGGCCACCAGGAGGAAGTCGGGTGGAATCTCCAGGCCGAACTGGCTCGCCGTGGAGGCAAGATCGCGCACGAGGCTCGACAGCTCGAGATCCTTGAGCTGTTTTCCGACGTACTTGTGCGATAGTTGCGCGACGCGGGCCTCGAGCCCGTCCCGATCCAGAGGCTTCGTGGCTGTCCCGATGCTACAGAGAGCATCCACCACGGCCCTGTGGTCCTCGCGTGCGGCCGCAAGCACGAGGTCGATCGTCTTGTCTCTCAGCTTCGGGCTCAAGCGGCCAACGAGACCCAGGTCGATCAGTCCGATCACCGGGGAGCTGGGGTCGCCCTGGATAAGCACGTTGCCCGGATGCGGATCCGCATGGAAGAAGCCGTGTTCGAATATCATCTTCATCATCACGGCCAGGGCGTTGCGAGCGATCACCTCGCCGCTGGCGCCCTCTCGCACTGCCTCGAACACGTTCCTGCCGGGTAAGAAAGAAAGTGTGAGCACCTTCTTCGAGGAAGCCTGGCGAAACACGCTGGGGAACGTCACGCTCGGCGTGGTCGCGAAATTGGCTCTGAAGCGCTCGGCGTTGTCGGCCTCCTGTCCGTAGTCGCATTCCGAGCTGATCGCTCGGTCGAACTCGCTGACCATGCGCACGGGACAGTAGATGCGCGACTCGGGCATCGAGCGCTCGATCGCATGGGCAAGCCAATACAGCAGGTCGATGTCGCGTTCGATCACGGCCCGGATGTTGGGGCGTTGGATCTTTACTACAACGTCGATTGGACCCTCCGGCCCGCTGAGCTTCGCCTGGTGGGCCTGGCCGATCGATGCCGAGGCGAGGGGGGATTCCTCGAAGACCTCGAAGACCTCCGAGACGCTGCCGCCCAACTGCTCCTCCAACTCGACTTTCAGCTCGGCAAAAGGCACCGGCGGCACTTCATCCTGCAGCTTCTGCAGTTCGGCGATTACGTCGGGTGGCAGCAGATCGGGTCGGGTGGAGGCGATCTGACCAAGCTTGACGAACGAGGGCCCGAGATCCTGCAGCACGAGGCGTATTCGCGCGCCGACGCTGACCTGCGAGTCGCTCGTGGTCACGGGGCTTCTGGAGGCAAGGGCGGAGAGCCCCGCACGTTGGACTACCTCGCCGAACCCGTGCCTTGCCAGCACCGTGACGATCTGGCGGAGTCGATCAAGGTCGCGTACCGTGTTGAGCAGCGAGGGCATGAGGACAGCCGACAGGATATCGGCCAAGCCGGGAAGAAGAAACGGACGATTCCCATCGCAGCGAGCGGCAGCCAGCGAGCCCCGGCCTGATCGTGTTCGCGCTCGCGTCCGGCGTCTACGGGTGCTTCGCCTTCGCGGGGGTGGGCTTCCGGGATAGTGGGGAGATCGGGGCGGCAGCCTTTCGGCTCGGCGTAGCTCACCCCACGGGCTTCGCGGCCAACATGCTCTTGTTCCGTCTCGCGGCCTATCTCCCCCTCGGCACGAACGCCTGGCGCCAGAATCTGGCGGTTGCACTGACGGCGGCCGCGGCGCTAGCGCTGGTGGCGGAACTCACGAGTCGCCTGGCAAGGCGCACCGGGGTTACCGCTGCCCTGCCACGTCTAGCCGGAGCTCTAGTCGCGGCAGCGGCGCTCGGGGCGTGGGGCACCTTCAGTTCCAGTGCACTGAGCGTGGAGGTCTACGCGAGCGCGCTGCTGCTGCTCGGACTGGGCTGTCTGGGTGCTCTTGCTGCTGGTTCGCGCAAGTACTGGATCGCCCTGGGCATGGGCCTCGCCCCCTCGATCCACATGATGTGTGCGCTTCCCTTGCTTGCCCTGTGGCTGGCTCGCGCGCTTCCCCTGGTCCAGCCTGTTCGCCCACGCGTTTGGCTGGTTGGCGGCGTTGCGCTTCTGTGCAGCGCGCTGCTTGTTGTCTACCTGCCCTTGGCTTCGCTGCGCGATCCTCCACTCGATTGGGGCGATCCGGAGACCCTTGCGGCGTTTTGGCAGCATCTGACCGCGGCGCGCATCCGGGCGGCCTATGCAGGCCAGATGCTCGGCGCTGCCACCCCACCGTGGATGGTGCTCGCAGCGCAGCTCGGCCAACTCTGGCTGCTGCTTCCGCTCGCGGCCGCCGGACTCTGGCTCCTCGCCAGGGCGGAGCGGCGGCTCGCTCTGCTGGCGTTCTGCCTGCTGAGCCTGGACCTTGCGTACGCATTGTGGGTCAACCCGATGGGCGTTGCCGACCGGCAGGTCGGGCAGCTGGCGGGGGCGGTTGTGTGCGTTCTGGGTGGACTTGCCGTCGCTCGCGCGCTTGGCCGAACCTGGTCATGGGCCCCGGGACGCCCCGGCGGGCTCTTGTTGACCGGCTTGCTCGGCGTCTGGGTCGCGAGCCCGTTCGCCAAGCTCGACCTGCTCCAATCCTCGATCTGGGATGAGCTGCATGGCGGTGGCGGCCCGTTGAGCAAGCTTCCGCCGCGCGCCGTGCTGGTGTGCTACTCGGACGATGTCTGTGCGGGCGCGTTGTTCGCCCTGCACGCCGACGGGGTCCGGCCCGACGTGGCGGTGGTGGCAGCCCAGCACCTGTGGGACCCGGTGACGGTGCGGTCGCTGACCGGCTTGTCCGCCCTGGCACGCTGGGGCGGGGTCCCGGCGCCGCCGGCAGGTCAGCGTCCCGCGCGCGTGCGTGCTGCGCTCGCTGCCCTGCTCGAGACCGGCGTGCCACGACCGGTGCGCTGGGAGAGCGACGAGCCGCTGCGCGCCTCCGGCCTGCAAGCCAGTCTGACGACCTCCAGCTCGGTCCCATTCCTGCGTGCGCATCCCGACCTGCCCGATAGCGGGCACGCCCGCCAGCACCTGGTGAAACTCGATCGGCTCCGAACGGCGCGCTTGGGAACGTGCGTTCCGCGGAGCAGGCTCGCGCAGCACGCATGGGCGGCCACCTATGGGCGCTTCGCAAGAGGAGCCCTTGGGGAGCAACACTTGACGACCGCGTTGCTCGCCCTGGAGCGCGCGATCACCCTCGCACCGGATCGCCCCCAGGCCTGGACCAACCTGGGCTTGGTTCACGCTCGTGCCGGCAACCTGCGGGCAGCTCTGGATGCCTACCAGCGCGCCCTCGAGCTCGATCCGTCCCGAGCTGCCGTTTGGGTGAACCTGATAGCGCTCGAGCTGTCCGCGGGGGACAGCACGGGAGCACGGCGAGCGCTCGAGCTAGCCCTTGATCTAGGCATCCAGGACCGGCGGCTTCAGGAACTGCGCAGCCGTTTGTACCGGCACGAGCCGACTTCTCCGCTTGACAGAACGGAGCGCAAACCTTAAGCGGCCCGCCTGAAACGACAGTGGGCCCGCATGACGTTCGGCCACGCGCCGTCGCGGCCAGGCGCCCAGGGCCGGCACATGCCGGCGCAAACAGGAGACAGGCTGGAATGGCAGATCATCTCGCAAAACTGAAGAATATTCGAGATCTCATTCAACGAAACAATATCAAGATCATTGATTTCCGCTTCATAGATCTACCCGGAACATGGCAGCACTTCTCAGTTACCGACGAGGAGATCGGCGAGAGCCTGTTCAAGGAAGGTACCGGTTTCGATGGTTCGTCGATCCGTGGCTTCAAGCAGATTCACGAATCGGATATGGTCCTGTTGCCGGACGTCGACACGGCGTTCGTGGATCCGTTCTGTAAGCACCCTACATTGGCCGTCATCTGTGACGTATGCGAGCCAGGGCTGCGTCCGTACGGCCGTAGCCCCCGTACAGTAGCCAAGCGGGCCGAGGAGTATCTTGTCAGCAGTGGGATCGCCGACCGGGCCTACTTCGGACCCGAAATCGAGTTCTTTGTGTTTGACGACGTGCGCTACAACCAGGACTCCAGCTGTGGATTCTATTACATTGACTCGGTTGAAGCAGCCTGGAACACCGGCAGCAATGAGGGCCCGAATCTCGGTCACAAGGCGCGAAAAAAGGAAGGCTATTTCCCAGTGCCTCCTACGGATACGCTTCAGGACTTCCGCTCGGAGGTGGTGCTGAAGCTGATCGATATCGGCGTGCAAACCGAGATGCACCACCACGAGGTCGCGACGGCAGGACAATGTGAGATAGACATTCGATTCGACACCCTGCAGGCGATGGCCGACAAGGTGATGAAGTACAAGTACGTGGTGAAGAATACCGCCCGCCAACATGGCAAGGTGGCCACCTTCATGCCCAAACCGGTGTTCGAAGACAACGGCACCGGGATGCACGTTCACCAAAGCCTGTGGAAAGGGGACTCGCCGCTATTCTACGACAAGAACGGCTACGCTTCACTCTCGGAGCTTGCTCGCTATTACATCGGAGGCATCCTCAAGCATGCTCCGGCGCTGCTTGCCCTGTGCGCGCCTACCACCAACTCCTACAAGCGTTTGGTGCCGGGCTACGAGGCGCCGGTGAACCTCGTGTATTCCGCTCGGAACAGGAGCGCGATCGTGCGCATTCCCGCGGTAAGCGACAATCCGCAGGCAAGGCGACTCGAGTTCCGAGCGCCGGACCCCTCCGCCAACCCCTACCTGGCGTTCGCAGCGATGGTGATGGCCGGGCTGGACGGCATCAAGAACCGCATCGACCCGGGTGACCCCGCGGACGAGAACCTGTTCGCGTTGTCCGCCGAGCGCCAAGGTCAGATCGCCTCGGTGCCGGCCTCGCTCGAGGGCTCTCTGGCCGCGCTGCAGGAAGATCACGAGTTTCTGTTGCAGGGTGAGGTGTTCACCAAGGACCTCGTGGATGCCTGGGTGGGCTACAAGCTGGAGCGCGAGGCCGATCCCGTGCGGCTGCGCCCGCACCCGCACGAGTTCTACCTCTATTTCGATGTGTAGCGCGCACATGTCGTGCTTCGAGGCCAATGCACGGATCCGGCCGCTTGCGCGGACCCATCCGTGCGCTCCGGCGGGAGGCTGGTGATCGATGTCCCCTGGGCCGCGAACGCCGCGCGGGCCGATTTGACGCTCCAACTTGGGCTGTCATAACATGACGTGCGGCGGTTCAAGAGGCGCAGCGCCTGGTGGGTGGCGCGGTGAAAGCGTCGCATCGGCGTTTCGTAGGCCCGTCGACCATGCTGCTTGATCCGGCTCGACTTGCTGTCAACTCCCTTCGACTCCTGCCCCGCAAGCGCATTAGCCGTGCGGTTGGCCGGCTCGCGCGGGTTCGGGCCCCGTCGGTGCTGCTTCGCTACGCCATGGACGTTTATCAGCGTGCCTACAACCTCGATTTGTCGGAGGCGGACATCCCCGCGCAGGGCTTTGCCTCGTTCGACGCGTTCTTCACCCGTGGTCTCAAGGAGGGGAGTCGTCCGATCGACCCCGACCGCAGCGCGTTCCTGTCACCTGCCGATGGCCGATTGGAGGATCAGGGCCGGGTGGCGGCCGGCGCGATCCTGAATGTGAAGGGTCGCAGCTATACGGCCGCCGAGCTGTTGGTCGATCCCAACGACGCTCAGGATTTCGCAGGCGGCTACTTCGCAGTGGTGTACCTGTCCCCGCGGGACTACCACAGAGTCCACGCACCGGTTGATGGGGTGGTAGAGTACGTGCGCCACGTACCGGGCACCCTGTTTCCCGTCAATCGCATGGGTATGACTAACATCGGCAAGCTGTTTGCCCGCAACGAGCGCGTGGTGGTCTACCAGCGGGCACCTGCGGGCCGAGTGGCCACCGTCCTGGTGGGTGCTATTGGAGTCGGGCGCATAAGCTTGAGCTTCGACCGCGATATCGTGACGAACGACGGGGTATCCGCCGGCACCCGGACGTATACCGACGCGCCGCCGCGCTTGGCACGCGGGCAAGAGCTGGGTGTGTTTCACCTGGGCTCCACGGTGGTCATGCTGTCTTCCGAACCGCTGATGATGCTGCGGCGAGCAGGTGAGCGCGTTCGGGTGGGTGAGGCCATCGCCCGCAGGGTGCATGCGTGAGCGACCAGAAATCAGGGCCGATGCCCCAGCCTGAAGACACGGCGCGCCCGATGCAGGACCCGGCACCGGTCAGCTCGGATGCTCCGCGGGACAGGCCCCCGCCACCCGCGGAAGCGGACGCGACCCAGCCCGCAACGGAAGCAGCGGCGGAGGAGCAGACCACCGAAATCGAGCCCCCGATCGAAGTCGACTCGGACCCCGTTGACGACGATCCCACGAAGCCTCTGCCTGCATTCGGCGCGCTAGCCGCCGATCGGCAACCCGTGCCGGGGCAGACGCGTGGGGACTCGAGCGCCCTTGCGGCGAGCGGTGGACGCGACGAACAGGCTGACGAAACCGCTCCGGACCCGGACAAACCGACCGCGATGCCGAGTTCAGCCGCGGTGCCAAATCCAACCGCGGTGCCAAATCCAACCGCGATGCCGAGTTCAGCCGCGGTGCCAAATCCAACCGCGGTGCCAAATCCAACCGCGGTGCCAAATCCAACCGCGGTGCCAAATCCAACCGC
>JAKSBK010000561.1 GCA_022361155.1 Pseudomonadota bacterium | reverse complement strand
GCACGGTGTCCATCAGCGCCTCGTTCCACCGCGCCACCAGCTCGAACGACGGCTTGACGAGGTGGGCCGGCAGCTCGGGCGTCGTGTACCAGACGATCGGCCGTACCTGGCGCTGCTCGTAGGGAATCGGCTCGCCCGCGTCGCTGCGCCAGCGCTGCCAGATATTGTGCCGGAGCACATTGTAGTTGAGAAAGTCGGTAAACCCGTGGTGGGGGTCGGCAGCAGCAGACGAGCGATCGAAGGTCAGCCGCTCCAGACGGAAATAGCCGTAGCGCTCATGACGCGTGTCGACCCAGTTCTCGGGCTCGTATTGTCGCTGCTCGCCGAGCTTGCGGAAGCTGTTTCGCACAAACGCGGACAGCACGCTGCAGTTGGGCGCATCCGTGTACGAAGAGCGGCAGAAGTTGACCTGCTGTCCGGTCACCGGGTCGGTCACTTCGGCCGGCGAAAGCAGGTCCTGGGTCACGAAGCTGAAGTGGTAGAGCTCGCCCTGCTCGTAATCGCCGGCCCAGTCGCGGTCGCTGGGCGCGCACTCGCTGTCCCCGGGTCCGGCGCACGACATGCGGTGGAAGCCGGGTCGCCAGGCCTCGGGCAGCTTCGAGGCGTCTTGAACGTGGAGCGCGGCGGGCTCTCGCTGCCATAAGCCGAACACCTCGTACAAGTCCTTGGTTTGGCCGAAATAGCCCGGCAGCAGGTTGCGCGACCAGTCGACCCGCATGAACTGGCGCTCGTACCAGCGGCGATCCTGATCGTTTTCCACCACGACGTTGAGCTCTTCGCCGGTTACCGGGTTGTACTCGCGCCGGATGTCGAAGTGGCTCTCGATCGCATAGGCCGCCACCGGCTGCCCCAGATAGCCGCTCGCCTTCGTAGGGTCCTGGCCCGGACGCCGCACTTCGCCGCCCTCGATGATCGCGTAGTCCCGGTACGCGAACAGGGTGTCCTCGTCGATGATCCAGCGGATCTTCGGCAAGACGAAGTAGCCGCTCGCGAGGTCGCCGGCCATGTCTCCGGGAAAGGTCCCGAGGGCCGAGCCCGCGTAATCGAGATCGATGACCGTGCTGCTCATGTACCAGCGCCCTTCGAGCAGGCTTTTTTCGAGAACGTTGACGCCCACGCGATTGACCGGGGCCTGTTGCCGGCCGCAGCTCACCGAAAACGCCACGAGCAGGCACCCCATCATCACCGACGCGTGTTTCATATGACCTCGGCTCGTCGTTGCCATGCGCGCGCAGGGCTTTGCAGGCATCGGGGCCGATGCGGCTTGCGGGTCCGGCCGCCGCCGCACCTCCCGGCGCCTAGCGCGCGCCAACGCAGCACAGACCATTTGTAGCACACCGAACCGCCCCTTAGGGGGCGCCTACCGCAGGAGCCAGCCCAGCCAGGCGGCCAGGCCGCCCATCACGAACGGTAGCAGCACGAGCCCGGCGAGCCGCCGTGTGCCGAGGGTGAGACGGCGTGCGGGTCGGCCAGGCTTGCCGAGCACTACGAGCGTCCAGGTCTTGCGTGCGCCCATGGTAGCAGCCGCTCAGTGAACGCTCAGGTCGGAGCGCGGCGGATCTGTGCTCTGCGCCGGCTCGGCCCGTTTGCCATCGTGGCCCTCCGGTGCGCCATCGGGCGTGCGAGCTTGCCCGGGCGCCGCGGGCTCGGAGTCACCCGTAGCCGCCGGCGCGATCCCGCCGGAGCGTTCGGCCAGCTCCATGGGCTGTTCCGGCTGCGCAACCGATTCGCCAGCCGGTTGCGCGCAGGAGGCCTGCAGCCCGTGCACGGCCGAGTCGTTCGCGTCCTCGAGCTGCTCGCCGACTTCGGTCCCGGACGGCTTTGCTGCGGAGCCGCCGGGATGCTGCTCTGGTGGACGGCTCGGCCGTTCGACGGCCTCGGGCACGGCCTGGGCAGCGCCTTGGCCGGCGCCGGCCGGCTCGCGCTCGAGCTTGCCGCTGCGGCCGGAAATCTCGGCGCCGCGCTCGATCTGGATGCTTCCGTAGCGCATGTCGCCCGAGACTACGCCGCCAGGCACCAGCTGCAGGTGGCCACGGACGGCGAGCGCTCCTTCCACACGGCCGGCGATGGCCACGTTGTCGCCGTGCAACTCGCCTTCCACCGAGCCCTCGGGACCAACCGACACGTCCGACGCGCCAAACACGCTGCCGATGACCTTGCCATCGATCTGCAGCTCGGCTGCGACCCGGAGCGTGCCCTCGAGCACGCTGCCTAGACCCACGACGGTGGGCTCGTTTCTGCGTTTCTTTCCAAACATGTCCGGCCCTTCGTTGCCCATAACGGGTGTTCGTTCGGCTTTTTTAGACATGGGTTTGCTGTGAGGCGAGGTCGTGTTATTGCACACGCCCGCTGCGTGGGCCCCGCTCCCACCAGGCCGCGGGCGGACCCGCAAAACGGGGACCGTGGCGTCCAGGGAGCGCGGCATCTGGACTGCGCTGGCAGAGGAAACCGCTTGCCCAGCGCCCCGCGTGGGTTCCCTGTGCCTCACTGTCCTGGAGTTATCATGAATGCTCACCCCGGTCGTTTCCGCCTCGTTTCGGTGTTCATGCTGGCTGCGGTGCTTGGCCCCGGCCAGGCTCTAGCCCAAGAGGGCGAGCACGGAGCGCCAGCCCAGGCCGGGGCCGCTGGCGATGCCCCAGCCGCTGACCCGGCATCGGACGCGCCCGGCGAGGACGCGCCCGACGAGGAGGTGGAGCAGATCGACGTGCGCGGCATGATCCGCCACCCCAGAGCACCCGTGGACGCCGCCACGCCCATGGACTCGATCCCCGTGGGCGAGCTGCTCGATCAGCCGAGCACGGACATGACCACCATGCTGCGTACGGTCGTGCCGTCCTTCAACGTCAACACCCAGCCCATCAGCGACGCGGCCACCATGATCCGCCCCGCCAATCTGCGCGGTCTGCCGCCGGACAACACCATCGTGTTGGTCAACGGCAAGCGGCGCCACCGCGGCTCGGTCATCACGTTCCAGGGTTTCGGCGTGGCGGACGGCGCCCAGGGCGCGGACATCTCGGCCATTCCATCGATCGCGCTCGAGCGCATCGAGGTGCTGCGCGACGGCGCCGCAGCCCAGTACGGCGCAGACGCCATCGCCGGCGTCATGAACTTCATGCTCAAGCAAGCCGACCACGGCACGAGCTTCGAGACCCGGCTGGGTCAGTTCTACGCCGGCGACGGCCTGAGCTGGTCCGTCTCGGGCAACGTGGGCCTGCCGCTCACCGACAACGGCTTCGCAAACTTGAGCATCGAGTACGGCAACTCCGACCCCACGAGCCGGAGCGTGCAACGGGACGACGCCATCGCGCTCATCAATCCGCCCCAGGGCAGCCAGTACCCGGCCAACGCCAGCGTGCGCACGCCGGCTGCTCAGATCTGGGGTGCCCCCAGGGTGCGGCATAACCTCAAGCTCTTCGCCAACACGGGCTACGAGCTCGCGCCCGACGTGAACGCCTACCTGTTCGGCAACTTCGCCCGCCGCGACGTGCTGGGCGGCTTCTACTTCCGTAATCCCGGCGGCATGCGCATGAACGACAGCGGCCAGCTGGTCCCGATGGGCCGCAAGGGCGTGTTCGTCAAGCAGGTGCCGGTGATCGATCCCGTGACGGGAATGCAGATGCTCGACCCGATGGGAAATCCCGTGCTGCAGACCCAACACCTGGTGGGCCCCACGATGCCGGGCGCCACATGCGCACCGGTCGTGGTGGGCGACGCCATCGGCCTGCAGCAGGCCATCGCCGATCCCAACTGTTTCGTTTTCAACGAGCGCCACCCCGGAGGCTTCACGCCCCAGTTCGGCGGCGATGTACTGGACTGGAGCCTGGCCACGGGAGTTCGCGGCGAGCTCGACTTCGGTATGCAGTGGGACGCCAGCGTGACCGCGGGTCAGAACGCGGCCAACTTCCTTATCAGGGATACGGTCAACGCTTCCCTCGGGCCCGACTCACCTAACGAGTTCAATCCGGGACGCTACAGCCAGTTCGATGTCACCGTAAACCTCGACATGGTGTACCCGCTAGCGCTGGCGGCTCTGGCCAAGCCGCTCAGCATCGCCGGCGGTCTCGAGTATCGACGCGAGCAGTTCAGCGTCCGGGCGGGCGATCCCCAGTCCTACGAGATCGGACCCT
Organism: Pseudomonadota bacterium; assembly: GCA_022361155.1. Classification (NCBI taxonomy): domain Bacteria; kingdom Pseudomonadati; phylum Pseudomonadota; species Pseudomonadota bacterium. The sequence continues at coordinate 9,095 of JAKSBK010000561.1, read as the reverse complement.
ACTTCGAGCACGGCTTCAGCGTAGGTTCGAACGGATTTCCGGGTTTCGGCGAGGACCAGGCGGGGACCTTTGACCGCCAGAACGTGGCTGCCTACCTCGATCTCGAGGCCGATCCCATGCCCAACTGGCAGGCGGGCCTGGCAGGTCGCGTGGAGTACTTCGACACCTTTGGCTCCACCGCCAACATCAAGGCCGCTACCCGCTACGACGTCATGGACCTGCTCGCGGTGCGCGGTGCGATCGGCACTGGTTTTCGTGCGCCGACCCCGGGTCAAGCCAACATTACGAACGTCTCGACCGTGGGTGGGCCCGGAGGCGCGCTCGTCAATCGCGCCACCATCCCGCCTACCAATCCTGTGGCGGTGGGTTTTGGCGGTCAGGAGCTGCAACCCGAGACCTCGCTCAACTTCGGAGCCGGCCTGGTGCTCGACACGGGGCGGCGGATGCCGGTCGGGGTCAAGCTGACCGCCGACTACTACAACATCACGGTCAAGGACCGCATCTCGCAGTCCGCCACCCAGAACCTGACCCCCGATCTGGTAAACCAGCTGGTGTCCACTTGGCCCAGCGCCAAGGACTGGGGCGAGCTGCGCTTCTACACGAACGCCTTCAACACCCGCACCCAGGGTCTCGACGTCGTGGGCACGGTCAAGCTGCCCGCAACCGAGGTCGGCAACACCGACCTGATCCTGGCCTACAACTGGAATCAGACCAAGCTCACCGACCGCAAGAGCGAACAGATCATCAACGACGATCGCAAGCTGGAGCTCGAGGAGTCGCTGCCCAAGCACCGCTTCGTGGTCACGGCAAACCACGTGTACGGTCCCTTCCGCCTGCTTGCCCGCGCCAACTACTACGGCAGCTACATGTACCCGGCGGGGGCTGACGACTTCAAGAGAAAGGCCTATGCACCCAGGGTCCTCGTGGACCTCGAGGCTTCCATGGCATTCCTGGAGCGCTTCCGGGGTGTGATCGGGGTCCAGAACCTGCTCAACACCTTCCCTGAAGAGTACCCTGGGATGGGCATCATCGGCTCACGCTACCCGGAGAACGCACCCACGGGGTTCGGCGGTGGGTTTTGGTATGTAAAGCTGCTCGGCCAGCTTTGAGTTTCCGTCCAGAATCGCGGGAGAGCGGCTTTCGTCCTCGCGTCCGTCCTCGCAATAGCAGACTATTGCTTAGCTATAGCTAGCTAGTTGGGCTAGCCCACGGCCCGTTCTGCGCCGAGTGCGCGCAGGAAATCCTGGCCGGCTGCACGAACTTCGGAGCGCAGCTGGCTCGCTGGCGTGCGGGCACCGACTTCGGCTGCATCCGAGCAGCGCAGCAGACCGATCACTTCATCCACGGCCGCCTGTTCCCCCTTGCATTCGAGCTCGCATGGCTCATCCAGCCACGAGTCGCTCTCGATGCGCGGCTCGCGTCCGATCCATCCAAATCCGTACTGGGCAACGTTCATGTCCGATGTCTCCCTCGCGTTTGCGGGAGTCATCGGCCACGCGCTGCCGATGTTGCTACCTGCCGTTCGCAGCCGGGCCGGGTTCGGCCTCGGGCTGCCAGATTCGGTCTTCGGACAGGTAGCGGGATCCGCCGTCAGGGAAGACCGCGACAACCAAACCGCTTCGCAGCCTGCGCGCCACCTGAAGCGCTCCCCACAGGGCGGCGCCCGATGACGGGCCCACCAGCAGTCCTTCCCGGCACGCGAGCTCGCGCACCAGCACGAGCGACTCCTCGGTCGGCGCAGCTAGCTGCTCGTCGGCCAGATGCGGATCGTAGATCGGTGGCACGATGGAGGAAGCCATGTGCTTGAGCCCCTCGAGACCGTGCAGCGCCGACTCGGGCTCGACGCTATGTGCCTCGAGCTTCGGGTTGCGCCCTTTGAGATAGCGGGTCGTGCCCATGAAGGTTCCGGAGGTCCCGAGCGCCGCCACAAAGTGGGTAACTCGGCCCTCGGTTTGCGCCCAGATCTCCGGGCCGGTCCCTTCGAAATGCGCTCGCCAGTTGGCCGCGTTTCCATACTGATCGAGGTACAGCAGGCTCGGGTCCTCGGCAGCGAGCCCGCGCGCCTCCACGATGGCGCCGTCGCTGCCTTCCATTTCGGAGGTGAGCCTGACGTCGGCGCCGTAGGCGCGGAGCGTGCGCAGCCGCTCCGCGTTGACATTGGCGGGCAGACACAGCGTCAGCGCGTATCCCCGACGTGCCGCCAACATGGCAAGCGCAATACCCGTGTTGCCGGAAGAGGCGTCCAGAATCCGCCCCCCCGGTTGCAGTCGGCCCGTACGCTCCGCGGTCCGGAGCATGTTGAGCGCGGCTCGATCCTTGACCGAGCCGCCCGGGTTGAGCCCCTCGAGCTTGGCCCAGATCTCGACTCCGGCCGGCACCTGCCCCCGGGCGATGTTCGCGATCCGTACGAGCGGTGTGCCACCCACCGACTGGAACAACGAGTCGGCAGGCCGCGACGGCGTTCGAAAGGCGTGCGACTGTAGGCTCGTCATGGCGCCTGCTGTGCGTTGTTGGCTACGGTCACTTTGTTGGAAACGGCCAGCGAGTGCGAGCTCGCACCCGCCAGCGTGGTCTCTGCAGCGTGCAGCGGCTGCTGCTCGTAGCGGTCGTTGCATCCGATCGGCCCCATGTAGGCTGCGGGCAGCCCGGCGCTCGCAAGGTCCCCTGCGACCTGGCCGATGATGATCGTGGCGGGTGCACGCAGTTCCTGCGCGCGCACGACCGCGGGCAAGCGCGCGAGCGGAGCGCGGACCGAACGCTGGTCTTGGGAGCCGATGCGCGATATGCACACGGCCGGCAGCTCGGCGGGGAACCCCCGCCGCTGCAGTGCCTGGCCCAGCTGCTCGAGCGGCCGCAGCGCCATCAGAAAAACGTATGTGGTCTGTGCTCGGAACACGGGCAGCTCCGGTGTACAGCCGTCGGCGCCCTGGCCCGAGCACACAAGCAGATGATCGGCCAGACCGCGTTGGGTCAGCGGTATCCCGAGCGCTGCGGCAGCGGAGACCACGCTGCTCACCCCCGGGATGATCTCGGCCTCGAAGCCGGCCTGCTGCGCTGCCGCCAGCTCTTGACCCAGCCGGCCGAAAAGGCCTGGATCACCACACTTGAGGCGGACCACGTCTTGTCCCTTGCGCAGGCCCTCGAGCATCCAGGCGAGCAGCTCGCGCTGCGCGTCGTGGCTGTTGCCCTTGCGCTTGTTGGCGACGCGCAGCTCGCCGGATACCAGGCGCAGGATCGCATCGGGTATCAAGCGATCGGCCAACACCAAATCGGCCTCGCGCAAGGCTCGGAGCGCAGCAAGGCTGAGCAGCTCGGGGGCACCCGGCCCAGCTCCGACCATGCGCAAGCGTCCCCGCGCTCGCGGGGGCCCCACGAGCATCGGCAGCCTCCGGGCGTTGGACGGCGGAGCGCCCGCTGCCGAGCCGAGGGCGCCGGCGGGACCGGGTTTGCGGCTCCCCGCTTCGTTTGCGGCCGCTTGCAGCAGTACGCGGGAACGCCTCGCGTCGAGGCGCGCGATCGCCGGCACGCTCCACGTGCGTGCCACCGCCGACAGGATGCGGCCGCGCAGCGCCACCTGCTCCGCCCCCGGATAGAGCGCCTTGGCCAGCTTGCGCAGTCGCGAGAACGCCAGGATGGCAGCCGGTGCGGCGGCCGGCAGCGCCGCCGCCAGCTGGTCACGCAAGCGCACCGCCAGCCCTGGAGCCAGCCCCTCGGTGCTCAGCGCGAAGTGCAAGGGACCCTCACGGTAGCTCGCCGCGAGATAGAAGTCGCACAGTCCAGGCCGGTCCGCGCTGTTGACCGGGACTGCTGCCGCGCGGCACAGCTGGACGATCTCGGTCGCGAGCTCGATGTCGTCCAGCGTAACGAAAGCCAGACGCTGACCCGCGAGGTCGGCGGCACGAAACGGTCGCCGTAGGTGTTCGATGCCGTGGTCCCGCATCAGCCGCTGCAGCTTCGCGCAGGGCCGCTCGGCAACCACGGTCGTTCGCGCGCCGACCGACAGCAGCAGCTCGACCCGACGAGCGGCAAGCACGTCCTCGCCAATCACGAGCGCCGCACTGTCGCGCAGGCGAAACGCTAGCAACAACGTCTCGCTACGATGCGGCTCGACTGTGGATTCGACTGTGGATTCGACGGTGGGCTCGACGGTGGAGCTCGGCTCCGAGCCGAGGCGTGCGCCCGCCGTTCGTGCTTCTCCGGCCTCGCGAGAGGACTTCTTTAGCGCCCGCAGCCGGCGACTCGTCTTCAGGTGCGGCCTCACAATGCCACCGACGGAGCAGTCTGCGCGGCTTGCGCAGGCGGGGCAGCGCTCGCGCTCATGCCACGAAGCCGCGCGAGCATGCTGTGCGCTTCGTCCACAAACAGGCTGGCCTCGACGAGCAAGCGGCGCGTGCGGTCGCCAGCCACTGCGCCAGCTGCTTCCGCGCAGCTCTCCAGGAAGTAGTAGCCGATACCCTCGAAGATGCGCCCAGTATCGTAGAAACGGCGCCGGAACTCGTGCTCGACCTGGGTCGGGTCATCGCGCTGCACGCCCTCGGCGGAAAGGAGCGAGCGCGCCGCGAGCAGCATGGCCGCCTTGGCAGGCGCGGCTACGGTAGAGCCCGCGCCTCCCTGATCGAGGCGTTCGCCTGCCAGCTCGAGCTCGCGGTCGGCATCCTTGAGCAGCAGGTCAGCCGCCTCCACCACGGTGCCGGCGCACTCACCCACACCACGTACCACCACGAAGGTCTCCTCGCTCCCGGGCTCGCGGTAGGCCGAAGGCGCCTCGCTTGGTCTGGGCAGGTCCCCAAAAACTCGCAACAACCGCCGGATGCGCGCAGTACCGATGCGGCGCACGAATGCCCCGAAGGGCTCCGGATCCTCGTCGCTGCCCAGGCCCTCCTGCTTGTACAGCTCGAGCAGGTGCTCGATCGCCTCGTGTGTGCGGTGGGCGGGCACCTTGAGCAGCGCCTGGCCAAAGCCTTGCCCCAGCGGAGCTTGGCCCCCGTTGGCTTGGGCTTTGCTGACACCGCCGCGCATGCCTCCGAGAAACAGGATGTAGTGAGGGCTGCTCACACCATGCACGGTACGCGCGGCGCCCTGCAGGCCTATGTCCGCGATGTGGTGTTGGGCGCACGCGTTGGGGCAGCCCGACACGTGGATGCGTAGCTTCTCCAAGCGCCGATGCTGCGCCAGTCGATCCAGCGTCTGCTGCATGGCGCGCGCCACGGAACGAGGCCGGGTGATGCCGAGCTTGCAGCTGTCTGCCCCGGGGCACGTCAGCGTGTCGCCTAGGCTGGCGGCGCGTTCTTGTGCGAGCTCCAGCTCCGCAAGGTCGCGCCGTACGCTGAGCAAGCGATCCGAGGGCACCCAACGCAACACCAGCGACTGCTCGAGGCCGATGCGCAGCGTGTCACCGGTGTGCCGGCGAAGCAGCGCTGCCAAGCCCCTGAGCTGTCCGGGAGACAGGTCGCCGCGGGGCACCCTGATCGCGACCGCCGCGTAGCCGGGCTGGCGCTGCGGCACCGTGTTCGTTCGCAGCCACAGCGCTTCTCGCTCGCTGGTTGCGATGGGCGCAGTTGCCCCCGGAGCGTGCAGGGGCTGCTCGTCGTAGTCGCGCTGGGCGGCATCGCTGAAGTGCGCCTTGCGAGCGGGGTCATCGGGCAACAGCGCCAGTACCCGCTGCACCTCTTCACGGAAGCTCGCAAGGCCCATCTTCGCAACCAAAAACTTCAGGCGCGCACGCGCCCGGTTTTGCTTCTCGCCTCGCTCGCTGAACACCCGCAGGATGGCCTGACACAGCGACGGCACGTCGGCCGCCGGCACGAACTCGGCGTACAGCTGCGCCTCGTGCGGAACCGGGCCCAGGCCACCGCCAACAAGAACCCGAAAGCCGCGCTCGCCAGCGCGAATCCTGGCGGTCAGACCTACGTCGTGCAGCGCGCTCAGGTTGTGGTTCGGATCGTCGCTGCCGGCGAGCGTGATCTTGACCTTGCGGCCCATGTTCTGGGTATCGGGATGACGCAGCAGGAAGCGAGCGAGCTCGATCCCGTAAGGGGTCACGTCAAACGGTTCGTCGGGCGTCACCCCTACGAACGGTGAGGCCGTGACGTTGCGCACCACGTTGCCGCAAGCCTCGCGTGAGGTAACCCCCTGCTCGTTGAGCAGGTGCATCAACGCCGGCGTGCCTTCCAAGGGCACGAAGTGCACCTGGATGTCCTGACGAGTTGTCAGATGCGCCACACCGCTGCCGAAGTGCTCGGCGATGTCGGCGAACGCTTCGAGCTGGGCCGCGCCGAGCAACCCGAGCGGAATCTTGGTTCGCACCATATGCACGCCGTCTTGACGTTGCCCGTAGACGCCGTAACGCAACCGGTTCTCGAGGAACACGGCGTCGGGCACCTTGCCAGCCCGAAACCGCTCGAGGTCGCTCGCGAACGCGTCGATGTCGCCCGCCGCCTGCTCCCGGCTGCCATTGATCGACGTGGGCTCTGATCGTGGTGTGGTCATGTCATCCACCCGATTCGCTGGAGGTAAGGGTTGGCAACGACACGTGGTTGCTGGCCGCCCTGTCATTACCAACCGCCCTGTCATTACCAACCGCCCTGTCATTACCAACCGCCCTGCTGTGCAGGCCGCATTCGCTCTTGCCATGTCCCGGCCAGCGTCCGGCCCGCTCGTCGGTGCCGCTTGCGCCGGCCCGCACCGGTTCCGTGCAAGGGTGGCAACCGACGCTGAGGTAGCCGCGATCCAGCAGCTCGTTGTAGGGCACGTCGTTGCTATGCAGGTAGCCGTCGACTTGCGCGCGGGACCACGCCACCAGGGGGTTGATCTTGACCAGCCCGTTGAGGGTGTCCCACTCCACGGCTTGGGTGTGGGCGCGCCCGGGCGCCGAGTCCCGGCGCAAGCCGGTCACCCAGGCCTCGCGACCCGCCAGTGCGCGAGCCAAGGGCTCGACCTTGCGCAAGGAGCAGCACCGGTCGGGCTCGTGCTGCCAGAGCGCGGGACCGTAGAGCCTGCCTTGCCGCTCCAGGGACAGGGACGGGGTATAGACCTCGATCGTAGTCCCGTAGCGCCTCTCCAGGCGCTTGCGCAGCGCCTGGGTCTCGGAAAAAAGCAGGCCTGTGTCGATGCAGAAAACCGACATGTGCAGGCCGAGACGGCTCAGCATGTCGATCAGAATCACGGTCTGCGGACCGAGCGACGTCGACAGGGTCACGCCGGCGCCAAAGTGCTGGCACGCAAAGCGCAGGAGCTCCTCGGGCACTTCGGATGCGGGAGCGCGTTCGAGGGCCGATCGTTGGCGTCGGTTCGGACCCGGACGCATCGCGTCGAGGTGGCTAATGCTCCTTGTGGGACTGCAGGCGATCTGTGTTTGCATGAGAGCCTCGGCCGAGTGCGCCGCGGACAGAGGCTCCTAGCCACCGCCCCGGCGCTGCCCGGGGAAGTGACGTGCGACTAGTTCCGTAGAGACGTTGGAAGCTAGGCAGACACCCTCACCCGGGCCGCGCAGATACAACAACAACACATGCGGCAATGGGTCAGGTGCCTTGCGGCGATGCTAGCCGCCCCTGGCGCCGTGGCGTCGATACCGACAGCGTTGCCAAGGATGCGGGGGGCTGGATACGCCGAGCGCATAGCTCGAGCATCTATAGGGCCTCGTGGTTGCGCGCGCAAGAAAAAAGTCACTCGAAGCCAAACAGCCTGCTCCTTGGGAGCCCGCGGAACCATAACTCGTGTGTTTCGGTGAGGGGTGGGCGCTCCGCGGGCCCTTACTACCAGTCGGCAAGGTAGGTAGCCAGCTGCTGGTAGTCCGCGGGTAGGTGGCCCTGATCGTCGAGGCCGGCGACGTCGTTCGCCTCGCCGGCAAGCAGTACCTCCTGTACCCAGGGTCGATCGGGAGCGCCAACGATGGTCGCCGAGCTCGTCTCCGGGGGCACACCCCACCCGAGCCACGCGACCCCCATCAGCACGGCTACGGTCCATGCGGGCAGCAGCAGCTGGACCCGGTCGTCAGCACCAGCCAAGCGAGCGTCGATCCCCGTCCGCAGTGCGTTGCGCTGCGACGGGGCCAAGGGGTCGGGACGATAGGAAGCGCGCACCAGGGCTCTGAAGCGTTGTCCGGCGTCCCCGGGCTCGCTGCCGTGCTCGGACTGAGGTGGCAGGCGGTGCTGTTTCATGACGATGGCTCCTGGTAGTCGGCGAGCTCGGCGCGCAGGCTGCGCACGGCCCGGTGCAGGTGGGTCTTGACCGTACCCTCCGCCTTGTCGAGGATGCGAGCGGCTTCCTTCACGGTAAAGCCTTCCAAGTAGACCAGTATACAGGCGTCGCGCTGAGGCGCGCTCAGGTGCCCTAGAGCTTGGCTGATGCGCCGCCTTAGATCCGGCTCGCACTGGACGGCGTGCCTGGGCTCCGCGTCGCGCTGGGACCGGATACCGAAGAGTCTGCGCACCTGCCGCCAACGCCGGTGGTTTTTGGCCTCGTTGACCAGGATCCGATAGAACCAGGTCTCGATCCGGGCCTGCGTACGGAACGAGGCGAGCGAGCGGTAGGCTTTGACGAACGCATCTTGCACCACGTCGTCTGCAGCGGCCGCGTCTCCGTCAAGCAGCCGCCACGCCAAGCGACGCGCTCGGTCCACGTTGGCCGAAAAGAAGGCCTCGAAATCCATGCCGCGGCCTACGGCGGCCGGAGCGTTCGCCATCGGCAACCGCTGCGCGATCATACTCACTATGACACGCGTAGGTCCGATCCGGTTGACTTATGGCTACCTAGGCCCAGGGCCCTCCGGAGCCGGCCCCAGGGCTGGCGAGGGCCGGCTCCGAAACCCGAAACGGCCACCAGTCTATCCGTGGACTGCTTTGTCGATTCGGGCACAACGGCCCGGAAACTCGAATCGAATTTCCGGACCGTTGTACTAGCGGTCGCTCAGTGCGGCAACACCTGGCAGGGTCTTGCCCTCCAGGAACTCTAACGATGCCCCGCCACCCGTTGAAACGTGCGAGACTCGGTCGGCGACGCCGGCCTTTTTCGCCGCCGAGGCGGAGTCCCCGCCTCCGATAATCGTGGTCGCCCCACGCTCGGTCGCTTCGGCCAAGGCACGCGCTACCGCCGTG
>JAKSBK010000560.1 GCA_022361155.1 Pseudomonadota bacterium | reverse complement strand
TCCTCGCCGCCAGGTTTCGAGCGCGGCGCCGTAGGCCGTGCGGAAGGCGCGCACGGCCGCGACCGCCTCGAAAAAGGCGCTGCGTTGCCCGCTACCGACGGCGAAGGTCGGGTTGCGTTCGCGGAGCGCCTCCCAGCTCTTGGCTCGCTTGTAGGGCGACAGCTTACGGACCGCGCGCCTGCCCAGGGCACGCCAGCCCTTGAACCTTCCACCAAACCTTCCACTTCCAGCGGGACATCGCGCGGTAGCATGGAATGCCGGGACAGAAAACCGCGTGATCACCTCTAGGTAGCTTCAATTGTAGCTAGCCGAAAACAGGACGTTCAGCGACCAGGCAGACCAGGTTGGGGGATTGCCGAGACCGATGTTCTTGTCTCGCATACGTCCCAGAAACATCTGGGCGCACAGCCCCAGTCCCCAATCTGCTCCCACCCACCATTCGTGCCCGAACTGCAGCTTGAGACCAGTACCGAACTTGGACTCCGCGACTTCGTCACCGTCCTGTTGCAATGAGAGCTGCTGCACGGTGAGCGCGCCCGCGAAGAAACTATTGCTGAGAAGGTAGTAGGTGACACCGGCGCCCAAACCAACCACAACCGCGTTGGCGTCGATGTCCGCGCTACCGAAGGTCGCCAGCTCCACCTCGGGGTCAACGGCCAGCGTATCAAACAGCTCCCCAAAGACGATCAAGCCGGGTGCAACGGCGCCACCCAAGGCGATATTGAGTCCGCCGCCGCTCCCTTTGATGCTGAAAAGCAACCCGGGCGGCGGATCGTGCCCCGCAACATGATCCATCAAGTACTCGCCGAGCCACTACCACGACCACCTGCAGGACCGACCAAACGTGCCGCAACAGAGCGCGCGGCCTCCCCGCAAGGCGCCCCGAGCAACGCAAGAGAGCTGCTAGCAAGGGCGGGAAGAAGAAGACCGGGGTGGACTGTCGCCCGGGGACAGAAACCGCGTGACTACGGGCACTAGTTTGGATCCTTCAAGAACGCTCGAGCGTCATGCGGAAGGCCAACACGCATGAAGTAGCGGGCAAAGGCCTGCGAAAGGTGCTCGCGATACGGCGATTCGAGACGAAGCCGTTTGCCGATGGAGGCGGCGTGCGTCTCGACAGCCTTGCGGGAAAGAACGAAGAGGGTGTGAAAATCGACCACCGACCACGGAATGCCGGGTTCATCCCTGCGTCGATGCAGGAGACAGAGAGCCGGTTGCAGGCCTTGCTGGACCTTCTTCCTCATCCCCTCTTTGGCGTAACCCTCGTCACCAGCCTTCTTGCGAGCGTCCACCAAGTCCGCCCACGCAAGGACACGCCCAAGCATCACGGTTTGGGCCTTCTTGTTCACGAGGTTGCAGGACTGGGTAAGCACGCAGACGTTGTGGACCTCGAACTCCACACGGACGTTGTCGCCCTCCCCCAGCGAAGCGCCCGGATCATGAATCAGCGGAACGGGCAGACTGGGTAGGTAGTCGCCCTGCTCCAGCTCGCGCCCTTCCGTGACTGTGTACCAGTCAGGCTCCCGTTCCGTGTACCCCACTGCGTGCCTATTCGTCGTCGTCCAGCCAGTCTTCAGATGGTTCGAATAGGTGGGGGTCGGCCGAACCTTGACGAAGTACGCTCACCGTGCCCGTCGCTGAGAAGCGCCGAATCGGAGCCACGTCGACAACCTCATGGGGGGACTCTTCGACGTCTTCATGAAAACGAACCGATTCGGCGCCTTTCGACTCTTCCGCGAGATAAACGGAAGAACCAGCGCGCCGCCCAATCTCTCCCACGATTGACTCAACGAGTCGTCCTGCGTGCGACGCGGAGAAGGGCGTTCGGGAGTCAACGAAGAAGACGTCGCCCGAGCCGGAGCTGCGCGGCTGCTTGGAGCTCGCCCGATCCACCCAAGACGCGGTCTGGTCAATCCGTTCATGCATCGAATGTCTCCCTCGCCGTATCCGTGATTGCCAACTCGAACGCCTCCCTCTCCAGGTCTCGAAGTTGCTCAGCTTCACCCAGAGCATCGTCGAAACCGAGTGGTTCACCCTCTGCCGCCTGGAAGATGACATCGAAGTCCACAACGACCCCGAAGCTCTCACCGGGGGCGCGAGCCAACGTGAGCAGCAGACGCCGTCTGTCGTCGTACCGTGCCTCGAAACGCATGAGAAAGCTGGCGAGGTTATCCGGAAACCCCGACGGCAGCCCGACTGGGATGGAGAGCAGTTCGTTCAGGCTCTTCAGGCCCTGTGCACAATCGAGCGTGTTGATGTAGCGGACACCAATCCGCGACACACCTGGACTGCCCGCAACCTGTCGATACCAGTCGAGCGCCTCGGCGATACGAGGGCTGAACTTGTCCCACCCGGTGTAAGGACGCAGCCGGTGAGTGCTCAGGACGTTCACACCGATGGCAACGAGCTCAGTTCCGTCTGCGCTGAGGAACTGGACACGGTCGATCCCTGAACGGGGAGGCAAAGGGACCGGGCCCTGGGGACTCACATGGATCGCATGCTCGACCGAGTGCCGAACCCGCTTGGTGGGGTACTTGGCCTTGAGGAGCGCGTACAACTCACCGAAGACCGTCACGTCCCCCTCTTCGGAGCCAGCAAACTGGAACTCAACCAGTGCCTCCTGAATCGGAGGGTTCTTGTACCGACGCCGATTTATCATCCGATCTCAAACACTTACCCACCAAAATGGTCGAAGTCCAGGCCTCGCGCTTGATCCTCCGCCGGTCAATGATACTAGACCGCTTAGATTCCACGCATATTCCGGGTCGCCATGGGCGAGGCGGTGTCCCCTCCGGCCTCCGGCCGCCTCGGCCATCACGGTTCCGGGCAGGGCAAGGGCAAGGGAGTCAAGGGACGAAGGGACGAAGGGACGATCTGACCCGCGTTGGGGACGATCTGACCCGCGTTGAGGCTTGAGGATGTCCGGGCGGGTGCGGTGGTGGCGGCTCGCAGCTGGATCACCGGGTTGCGCGGCCGGACTCGTCCCGCAGAGATGGGCCGCTGGTGTGGGGGAGCCGCACAACGGCGCGGCAAAGGTACACGCATCGAAGCGCTGAACGCGCAGCGCCGCGTGGGACTGCGAAGATCCCGTCGGGTGCTGCTCGGAGGCGGGTCGCTACGGCCGCTAGCCGGGCGCGGCCGCAGCTCCGTGGAAATGGCACATGAACCAGGTGCCGTGTGGAAACTGTGCCTCGCGGATTCCTCGCCGCCAGGCTTGGAGCGCGGCGCGGTAGGCCGTGCGGAAGGCGCGCACGGCCGCGACCGCCTCGAAAAAGGCGCTGCGTT
>JAKSBK010000559.1 GCA_022361155.1 Pseudomonadota bacterium | reverse complement strand
GCCGCTACCACGGGGACCTCGACCGATCGGGCTCGCCGGTTCCATCGAGCCATCCAGTTTCACCGAATCGCCTGGCTCCACCGAATCGCCTGGCTCCGCCGAATCGCCTGGCTCCGCCGAATCGCCTGGCTCCGCCGAATCGCCTGGCTCCGCCGAATCGCGGCGCCGCTCGTACCGCCGGTGGGGTCGCGCCGGCGGGATCGTCCATTCGGGGCCGGCGCCGCCCGAGACCGCAGTCCCGTACATGGCTGCACGGCGGCGGGTACCGTCGGACGGAGCTCGCAAGCCCGGCAGTGGGTCACGACGACGGGCGGGAGCCCCGCAGGTTCGGTCGCCCGACTCGGCACTAGCCCGCACCGGTCACCAGCCTCCGGCCGCTGCATCGATTGGCAACCGCATGACCGATCCGCCCGCACAAGCGGCTGCGTCCTCGTCTCGCCATCCTCAACATAGTGTCGACCATGCCTCCGGTGCCTCGACTGCGGATCGGCGGCTATCGCAGACGCCTCGACCGATCGAGGTCGAAGTTGGTGACAGACGCGGGCCAGCCGGGCCGCGGGCGCAATCCCATGTCGCCGACCCGCGGGTACCGGAGGGGAAAAAGCCGGCGGCGCCGCCTGAGACCAGACGCCCGTTACCCAGGCCCCGCGAGGAGATTTCGCGCCCACAGCAAGCGCCCGCGGACATCGATGACGCACGCAAGGCGCCCATCTTGGACTGAAAACGCCCGCAATTGCACTCGGGCCTCGCCACTCGGGCCTCGCCAAGGGACACCCATTCCTGAGTGTCCTGAAACGGGGTGTCCCGAAAGAGGGTAAGGGGCGTTTCGGACACTGGAGCGGTGCCCTGGTCGCGATTCCAGCCCTCCTACTATTGCCGTTTTTCGGAAGGTGTTCGGGTAACTTCTCAAAAGGTGGTGGCGAGGAGAGGAGGGTAGGATCGCACAGGGTACAGAGCACTCAAGGAGCTTGGGCGCGGGCTTCGATGAGTGCGGGGAGAGCAGGGATACGGTTTTGGTTTTGAATCCGGTCGAGGAG
>JAKSBK010000558.1 GCA_022361155.1 Pseudomonadota bacterium | reverse complement strand
TCTACGCCTTCGAAGCCCAGCAGCCGGCCACCGCCAAGAGCAAGCTTGAGGGTCTCAAGGCCCACTACACGATCTCGGCTGAGGGCCAGCGTTACTTTGAGGAGCATACCCACAACGAGCACGAAGCCGAGAAGTTGATGGCCCAGATCGAAACGCTGGACGCGGGTGACAAGGCCGCGGCGCTGCAAGCCTGCGAGGCGATGAGCCAGTCCCTGTGGGATGCCCTGAGCGACATCTACGACACACACTGCGTCAACTAGCGCTTCAAATCAACGCACACCGAAAGACCGGCCAAGCGGCCGGTCTTTTTTGTCCCGGTACATTTGCAACTAGGCGAGCACGTCCCGGGCGAGCAGAATGGGGGCGAATCAAGCCCACAAAGGAGCCAAAGATGAAAACCGCCTATGTCAAAGACTGGATGGGCACCCCAGCCGTCAGCATCGGCCCCAGGGAAAGCCTGGCCGACGCCCATCGCTTGATGACTGACCACAGCATCCGGCGCCTGCCCGTGATGGAGGGTAATAAGCTGGTTGGGATCGTGACCCTCACCGATGTGCTCGAGGCCGAGCCCTCGGATGCGACCAGTCTCAGCGTCTTTGAAGTCAGCTATCTGTTGGGGCGCCTGGAAGTCCGCAAGATCATGAGCGCCGATCCGATCACGGTCTCACCGGATACCAAGCTGACCGAAGCGGCGGCGCTGATGCTCAAGCACAAGCTGGGCGGTTTTCCTGTCATGGAAGGCGTCAAGCTGGTGGGCGTGATCACCGAATCGGATATCTTCCGCGCCTTCGTGCAGCTGATGGACGAATAGTCCTGCAGTAGCTTACAATGCGACTCCCGCACCCAAGGAGGCGCAAATGAGTAAGTACCCCATCGTCCATGTTGAGATCCCGGCACCCGACCCGGACGCCGCCGGCAAATTCTATGGCGACATGTTTGGCTGGGAGATTGAGAAGTACGACGAATTCGACTACGTCGTCTTCAGCCCTGAAGAGGGTCCCGGGGGTGGTTTTCCAGCCACGGATGAGGTGATGAAGGTGGACCGCCTGATGGTCTATGTCGGCAGCGAAGACATTGAGGCGGATCTCAAGAAGATCGAAGGGTTGGGCGGCAAGACCGTGATGGCCAAAACCGAGATCCCCGGCACGGGATGGTTCGCGATCTTTAC
>JAKSBK010000557.1 GCA_022361155.1 Pseudomonadota bacterium | reverse complement strand
TCGCGGAGTCCCTAGTCCACCGGGACCTGACCTCACCCGGGTTGGCGTTCGCCGGCTAAGTGGCGGCGTCTGCGCCACCTTGGTGGCTGCAAGTTGAGCGCGAGGGCCGTTTCCTTGCCGAAGTCACGCAGGAAATCGGGCAGCACCCCGGCGTGTCGGTGTACGTGCCATGGACGTGGTTGCTCATCACGACGCACTCACGAGACCCCCTTCGAACGAGTCGTTGTCTACTACCCGTTTCACCCCTTGTGTGGCCAGGAGCTGGAAGTCTATTGGCAGTCGCGGCGAGGTGCTCGGGTCGCGACGGTGTTTGCTGAAGGCAGCAGGATTCTGATTCCTTGTTGGATGCTCGAGCCTTCGGCCGGAGTCTTCACGCTCAGTGGGCGGGCGACTGTCTCCGTGAAAGCAATGCTGCGCGTGTGGGATGTGGTGCATGGCAGCGAGCTTGTTGGGACGGCAGATGAAGCAAGCCCGCGTATGAAGGACACTGGCTCGCATGAAACAGCTCATGCTTCCGATGTCCAACGTTGCCAGCCTGGAACATCGGTTCCCCAGGTACGGGAACCCCCGCTCCGACCGGGATGGGTGATCCGGCAACAGGCGATGCGTTCACGCCGGCGCCGCGCGCTAGCGAGGTGGCACAAGGGGGGCAGGGGCCGGCCGCGCGTACGAAAGAGCTCGAGCGCTACCTGCGTAAGCATGGGCTTATCGATCTTCCAGCCGCGACAGCGGTTGGCCGAACAGGGCGCCGTCTGGGCCGGCGCCCGTGCCTCCTTTGCCCGCCCCCGTCTCAGGATTGCCCGTACACCGATTTGGTGTACACTGGTTGGGTGAATGATCAGAGATGTCCAGATCAGCCTCCGGGCCAAGAAGCAGCTGCGCCGCGTACCACGGCGCATCGTCGACGCGCTCGACGTCTGGGTCGAACTTGTCGAGGACGAAGGGCTCGAGGTCGTCAGGAGGATTCCCGGCTATCACGACGAGCCGCTGAGGGGAAAGCGCAAAGGCCAGCGTTCGATTCGCCTCAACATCGCGTATCGGGCCATCTACGAGGTCAAGCGTGACGGCGCTGGCGCGGCTCGCATCGAGTTCGTGTCCGTCGAAGAGGTGACCAAGCATGAGTACCAAGAAGAAGACCCGCGCGCGGTCGTTCCTCGAGGAGCTTCGTGGGGAGCCCTTGAGCTTCGGTGATGCACTCGGCGCGATTCGTGAGCGCGAGGGCCTCACACAGGTGGCGCTCGCCGAGCGTATGGGAGTGTCGCGCTCGCACCTATGCGACATCGAGAAGGGCCGGAAGCTTGTCAGCCCGGCGCTTGCCGCGGAATACGCTCGGGTCTTGGGGCACAACGAGCGTCAGTTTGTGCGTCTCGCGCTGCAAGACCAGGTACGCAAGGCGGGGCTCGATTACCATGTCGAAATCGAGGCCGCGTAGCCATGGGAGGCTCCGCCCTGGGGCCGCAACGGAAATGGCCAGCTCGGCAACGGCACGACGACCAACAGCTCCACGCCTGTCGATATCCCAGGACTCACGGATGCCGCGGGCGTCGCCGCTGCACGATCCTTTTCCAGCCAGCTGCCCCGACTCGCCGAATTTCGGGGCTGTCGGATGAGGTTTTGGTCCCCACGACGACGTCGCCAAAGAGTGTGCGCATTTTCATGGTGGCGAGCACGCCGCCCTGCACGGCCGCAGCCGATCTGTCTATTCTGTCACGAGCCCTAAGGCACGAGCTGCCGTTGCTTCAGCTGGGCTGCGAGGGGGTCGAGCTCATGAACACCCACGTGCGTGAGGCCCCGTGCGCCGAGCGCGGCTAGGGCGGTGCCAAGGGCGGCCCGACCCAGCCGCCCGCGCGCGTTCCAGCTACCCTGGTTTCGTGCTCGGGCAAGGGTGTCCGCAGCTTTCGCGTCGGGCTGATGGCCGCCGCAGGCCAGCTCGCACAGCTCGATCCCGAGACGCCTGAGCTCTGCTGCTTCCCGCGGCCGGCTCGGCAGCAGCAGCCACGCCGGCAAGGGTGGGGGATCGGCCACAAGCGCGCGTGGTGACTCAACGTCCAGGTCCAGCAGCACGCGCAGGCCGTGCACGAAACGGCCGTAGTCATGACGGCGCGCCAAAGCGAACGAAACGCTCGCCAAGGTCGCGTCGCAGTGCCAGCCGTTGGGCTTGGCCGCAGGGTCTTTCCCGGCTGGTTCGTGCCAGAGGGAAACCAACGGCCGTCCGTAGCTCACTCGCATGGCGAAACCCGCGATCAAGGTCTTTGCCTGCGCGGCGCAAACACCGAGATCCACGCGGAGCCCCCTCGCGACCAGCTGGGCGATCCCCAGCCCGTTGACTCGGGGATCGGGGTCCCGCACCGCAACGACCACACGCTGCAGCCCAGCCTCCGCCAAGGCGGCGCTGCAGGGCGAGGTGACTCCGAAATGGCTGCACGGCTCGAGGGTCACATAGGCGGTAGCACCGCGCGCGTCATCGCCCGCCTGTCGAAGCGCCAGGGTCTCGGCGTGAGGGCGGCCACCGGGTGCCGTGCAGGCCTGCCCGATAGCACTGCTGCTCTTGACGATGACACAGCCCACCGAGGGGTTTGGCCAGGTCTGTCCCATGCCAGAGCGCGCCAGCGCCAAGGCCTGACCCATCCACAGCGTGTCCTGCCGTTCTGGTCTCATGTGTCCGAAGGTTGGCCCCACCGGCATCGCTGGCAAGCGCGCCACGCTCGAAAACGGCTTGGGAGGGGTCTTGATTAGGGTTTGATCACAGCTTGATCGGGGGCTTGATCGGGTTTGACCGTGCCACGCAGCGGTGATAAGGACCCGCCGCCACACAATAGCCTGTGCAGATCGCAGAGGGCCGGCCGTCGCTGGCAAGGCGCGACGACGAGGAATACTGCAGGTATTTCGAGGAGGAGCAACACAGCCAGCGGCGGTTGGAGCCTGCGAGGTGGGCAGGCTATTTTGTGGCGGGTCCCAAGGCAACTGATCGGCCATTGTCGTGAGAGCGGTCATGCTCGGTGCAAGCAAGGGGATGGGGCGCGCGCTGGCAAGAGAAATGATCCGGCGCGGCGATCAGGTCTTTCTGCTCGGGATCGAACCCGGCGAGCTCGAGCGCAGCGCACGCGATCTGGAAGCCCGTGCGCCGGGCGTGGCACGCGTGGGAACGGCACCGTGCGACCTCGAGAGGCCGCAGCAATTCGAGGGCGCGCTCGATGCAGCGGACGCTGCTCTGGACGGCTTCGATACCGTCGTGGTGAGCGCCGGCATGTTCGCTTCGCAGGATGAGCTCGAAGCGGATCCGGATTTGGCGCAGCGCCTGCTCCTGGTCAACTACGCCAACTCGGTCCTGTTTTGTGAGCACGTCCGCAAGCGCCTGCTGGCACGTGGGGGCGGCCGTCTCGTGGTGTTTTCGTCTGTCGCGGGAGACCGTGGACGAAAACCGGTAGTCTTGTATGGCTCGAGCAAGGCTGGCCTGAGCCACTATTTGGAGGGATTGGATCACCGTTACCGCAAGCAGGGCTTGGTGGTGGTGTGCGTCAAGCCCGGCTTCGTAAAGACGGGCATGACCGCGGGGCTCAAGCCGCCGCCTTTTGCGGGCGAGCCACGGCAGGTCGCCCGCCAAGTGCTGGCCGCCATCGATCGGGGCAGCCCCGTTGTCTACACGCCGTCACCCTGGCGTCTGGTGATGCTAGCCATCCGCGCGCTGCCGCGGGCAGTCATGCGTCGCGTGGATTTCTAGCCCGGCCGCCTCACATGCGCGGGCTGCTGTGCCGGAGGCGCCTGAGCTCGCTGTCGCAGCGCGCACTGGCCTCCACACACAACGTCATCAGCGCCTGGTGCTCGATCCCGTCGAATCGGTAGCGCAACGCCAGCGCGCTCAGGATCTCACCGAAAGAGCTCAGATCGCTCTCGTCTACGACACGCACGACCGACCAGCTTGCCTGGCGCGCAAACAGGCACACCCGCGGCAGCGGTCCGAGCGCGTCAGGCGAGTCATCCACCTGCGCGCCCACGGCCTCGACGACCACCGTCGGCAGCGCGTTGCGTTGCAGCAGGCGTTTGCCGATCTCGTTGGAGCTCGCTCCGTAGCGCTTGAGCTCGGCCCGCGCTCGCGCGCCGGGCTCGCCCTGGCAGGCAGCCCACAGCTTGCCGTACCCCTCGGCGTCGATCGCGAGACAGGCCATGGCTCCGATGTCCGACAGCAGGCCGCACACGAACGCCGTGGCGGGCCGCAGATAACCGAGCTGCGTGGCAAGCCCACGCGCGAGTGCGCCCGCCAGCAACGAGCGCATGTGCAGGTCCAGCGACAGGGACGCGTCGGAACGGAACGCCGCAACCAGCGCCATCGCCGCGGCCATCTCGCGCAGCTCGTCCAGGCCGATGGTCAGGATGGCCTGGTCCAGGTCGCTCACGGTTCGAGCGCGACCGTACATCACGCTGTTCGCGATACGCATGATCTCCGCGGCCAAGGCGGCGTCCACGGCTAGCGCCCGAGCGATCTCTCTGAAATCGGCCTGCTCGCCGGCGGCCAGCTCGACCACGCGCTGGGCGGCCGCCGGAACCGGGCACAGCCGCTCCACACGATCTACGAAGGCGTCGACATGGTGGGATGGGGGCAAGTGTGCGGACGCTGCAGCAGCCACTACCATGGGTATCGACCGCTCGCCGGTATGCTTGATGCCCGGTTGGATTTCACCTTTCTGGATGGCCTGGGAGCGCCCGAACCGGAGGGCGTCGCCGGCGGCGAATCAGCGCCAGCAGCGCGGCCAAGCACAACGGCCATCCGGAACCGCGGCCGGCTCCCAGGATCCCACAGCTGCAGGCGCCATCCGGGCCACGACGGGTGGCCCCGGGTGGTGGAGGGGCAAAACCAGCGACCGGCACGGGCACGACCGGAACCCCGAGACCGCCGGCACCTGGTGGCAGCAGCGGAAGCTGTCCCACGGCCGGCCCGGATGGGGGACCCTGCGCCGGAGCTCCCGCGTCTGGAATGCCTGGCGGTGGTGGCGGTGAGGACCCCGGAGCCGGCGAGCTTGGAGGTGGAGGCGGAGCCAGACCCGGCGGCGTCGATCCCGGCGGGGCTACCAGCTCATTCAGGTAGTCCTCGAGGTTGGTGTAGCCATCGACATTACGGTCGAGGGCGCCGTCGCTGGGATCGTTGGGGTTCAAGCCCTGAACGAACTCCCACATGTCCGGCATACCGTCACGGTCGGTGTCCTCGGGCGGCAGCTCGGACGAGAGCCTGGGCCAGCCGCCCACCGCGCTCGTGCTGTTGATGATCCGTCCCGTTGCCTGACCCACCGTGTTCACCACGCGCTCGTCGCTGGGGTCACGCCTCGGATGGTTGGCTCCCGCGAAGCGCAGGACCGAGGCGTAGGCATCGGAGGAGCCTTGCGTCGTGACCGGTGGCGTCGCGAAGGGCTGCCCGCTGCGGTAGCTCAGCGCCTGTTGCGTGGAAAAGCCGCTCAGCTGGACCCACTGCCATGGGTCGACGGGAAGCAGTCCGTTGACGCGATTGCCCTCGAAGTAGGACTTGCACGCCACGCACGAATCGCGGTAGGCGAGCTGCCCTTGGCTATCGGGGCCTGTCAGGTAGTAGTTGGCGACGAAGTTGGAACGGCTGACCGAATCAAGGTCGGCGTTATGGCCCGCGTACCGACCCGCCCAGTTGTAGACCACGTTGTTGCGGAAATCGAACAGCAGACCCTGCGGATCCTGGTGTTGCGGCTCGCTGTTGCCGAGCCGCGGCGAGCGTGTCCGGTGATGCGCGTACAGGTTGTGGTGGAAACTGACCTCGCTGCCTAGGCCGGCAAGGACGAGCGAGCCGTGCCCCCGGCACTCGCCGCCTGCACTGGCGCAGGCCAGGCTCTCGGACAAGATGCACCACTGCACGGTGACCCGGGAGCCGGAGGTCTTCACCTCGAGCGTCTCCCGCGCGGCCCAGCTGGCCGAACAATGGTCAACAACGATATGGTCGCCGCCGTGCAGCGAAATCGCATTCGACCCGCCGCCGGTGTCCGCACCTGGACGAACTCTGAGGTAGCGTAGGATTACCTCGTCGGCGGCCACCGTAAGCCCGTGACCTTTGAGGGCGATGCCGTCGCCCGGTGCAGTCTGACCGGCTACGGTTACGAAGGCTGAGCCGATGACCAGCTCGGATTGCAGCTCGATGGTGCCGGCAACGCGGAACACGACGGTGCGAGGTTCCGCGGCTTCGAGAGCCTCACGCAAGCTGCCTGGGCCGCTGTCAGCCAACGAGGTCACCTCGAACACCCGGCCTGCGCGCCCGCCGCGAGCGAACCTGGCGGCCCCTTCGGCGCCCGGGAACGCCAGCTGCTGGCCCTTGGCGTGCTGTTGGGCCTGGGCGTGCTGCGGGTGAGCCTGAACGAGCGCTGCAAGCATCGATATTGATAATATCGCAGCCGGCGCGCCCGTACGACCACCAAGGTTCATTCGCCATTCACCCGCAACCCAGCCAAACTCCGCCAACCTGCCAAGGCTACCATGACGTGACCGCCGGCGTGGCCGTGGCCCGCCATACCCGCCAAAGGGCCGCCCCTCTTTGCCTGTGCCCTGCCGTGCCTGCAAACCGGACCGATAGCGGCTGCAGGTCGACGGGGCTTCTCGATCTCGGGGCTTCTGGACTGGGGCTTAGGGCTCGTGCCAGGCGCTGGAGCCTCCGTCGGCCGCAACCCCGAGCACATCGGCCATGCAGTAGCGTCCTGGGGGCTGGCTTGCCAGCCAGGCGCTCGCCCTGAGCGCGCCGCGGGCGAAGATCGCTCGGTCGTGGGCGCGGTGCGTGAGCTCGAGCCGCTCGCCGGAACCCGCCAGCAGCAGCGTGTGCTCACCTACCACGTCCCCCCCGCGCAGCGCGAGGACGCCGAGCTGATTCGAGGGGCGCGGACCCGGCTCACCGGAGCGCCCGTGAACGATGTCGGTGGCCGGCTCGAGGCCGTGCGCACGTGCGACCACATCGGCCAAGCTGACTGCGGTGCCGCTCGGGGCGTCGACCTTGCGCCGATGATGCATTTCCACGATTTCCGCGTCGAACTCGGTCCCCAGCATGCGGCTTGCCCGATCGGCCAGGTGCAGCAGCGCGTTGATGCCGAGGCTGAAGTTGGGCGCCAGCAGCACCGGTGCCGACTCGGCCAGCCGGTCGGCTGCGGCCAGCCCGGCTGCGTCCAGACCCGTGGTGCCGGAAACCAGTCCCAGGCCGTGCTCCTGGCAGCCCTCGCATAGTCGCTCGAATTCGCTCGCCCCGCTGAAATCAACCACCAGGCGGACCGGACGCGCGGCTTGTCCAAGAGCGGATTCAAGCGAATCCTCGAGACGCACCCCGAGCAGCCTCGGGGCCCGGACGAGCTCGCCCACATCCTCGCCCAGCCCGGGGTGACCGCGGCGTTCGAGCGCGGCTACCAGACACAGCTCGGCAGCCCCTCCCACGCCGCGAGCTGCGAGACCGGTGCCGGAGCTCGTCAGCAGTGCCAGCACCGCGCGACCCATCCGCCCTGCCGCCCCATGCAGCGCCAGATCCACGCGGGTCACGCGAGATCCAACTCGGCCAGCGCCCGGCGGACCTCAGCCAGCGATGCCTCACGAGGCCAGACAAGGGGCAGCCGCAGCTCCGGTGCGATGCGTCCCATGGACGCCAGGGCGGCCTTCACAGGGCCGGGATTGCCCTCCACGAACATCGCCTTGTGCAGCGACAAGAGCCGGTAATGGGCCCGCCAAGCTGCGGCGAAATCACCCTGCCTGAAGCTTCTCACCACCTCCAGGACCAGCGCGGGAGCGACATTCGAGCTCACGCTGATTACGCCGCGGCCCCCCACACCCAGCACCGCCAGTGTGAGCAGGTCATCGCCGGACAGAACCGCGAAGCGGTCCCCACAGGCAGCGATGATATCCTGCGCGCGAGCCACGTCCCCGGTGGCCTCCTTGATCCCCACGATCTCAGGCACATCGGCCAGGCCACGAAGCGAGGCCACCTCGAGGTCGGCGCCCGTACGAGCGGGAATATTGTAGATGATGGCCGGCCGGGGCACGGCGCGGAGCACGGCCCGGTAGTGGGCTACCAGACCCTCCTGCGAAGGCCTGTTGTAGTACGGCACGACCAGGAGCACGCCATCGGCCCCCGCGGACCTGGCCAGCTTGCAGAGCTCGATCGTGCGGCCGGTGCTGCTGCTCCCGGCACCCGCCACCACCGGCACCCTGCCCTTGGCTTGCTCGACCGCAGCCCGCACGACGCGCACGTACTCCTGCTGCTCGAGGACCGTGCTCTCACCCGTGGTGCCGCAGGGGACCAGGCCGTCGACGCCCGCGTCGATCTGCGCTTCCACCAGGCTCCGCAAGGCGTCCTCGTCGACGCTTCCCCCACGAAACGGGGTCACCAGTGCAGTCAGTAGGCCTTCGAATCGTCCCATCGCTCCGACCTCGGCGTGCCCCGCCGTCGAACTCGAGACCGCGGCGCGGCGCACGTGGGCTACGTGCCTGCCGGGGCCTCGTCGTTGCCGCCGTCCGGCTTAGCCTTGCCCGCGGGCCCTGGCTCGCCCCGGGTGCGGGATCCACGCTCGGTGGGAGCGTCCACGATCAGATCGATGCGCTCGCTGAGCGTCGATAGCACCACGTTGGTTTCCGTGCGTTGCACGGCTGGCAACGACCGCAGCTGGCCGATGAATCCCTGCAGCGAGGAGGTGCTTCGCGTCTTGAGCTTGATCAGCAGCGTGTAGTTGCCCGTTACGTGGTGGCATTCCATCACGTTGCCGAAGTCGGCCAGGCGGCGGCGAAACTCGGCAAGCTGCGAATCGAACGTTTCGGGTGGCTCCGGGTGTGCCAGGGCGACACCCACGAAAGCGGTCACCTCCATGCCCAGACGGCGCGCGTCGAGTCGAGCATGGTATCCCAGAACGAAACCCTCGTGCTCGAGGCGCCGTACCCGCTCCACGATCGACGGGGCCGACAGGCCAACCGCCTCGCCCACCTTGGCTAGCGGCGTTTTGCAGTCCGCCTGCAGGACCTTGAGGATGCGGCGATCGATATCATCCAGGCCAAGCGCGTCTCGCCGAACTCTCATGTGGTGTCACCCCGAACTCTCATGTGGCGTCACCCCGGTGTCTCATACGGTGTAACCCCGGCGTGGAGCAAAGCGCAGGCGAGCAGCGGTCATCGGCTCGAAGCCAAGCGATCCGAGGCTTGCGCGCAAGCAAGGCCCACCGCTACGCCGTCATCCAGAAGACGCCCGCGAAGTCTGCAACTACACGGGGTGGACACCGAGCGACGGACGCGGCTGCTTACGCGAGCCCGGCGATCGATCAAGGCAAGCGGCTCGGATCGATGCAGGCCAGCGTGGCAAAACAGATAGAGGCGCCCGCTGCTTCTGTCAACGCGAATGTTCGAAGAGGTGTCAGCCGTGCAGGTGCACGACGATTCCCAGGATCGAGCCGAACCAGTTTCTCGACAGCTCGTGCTGCTGGTTTCCGATGTAGTACATGGACTCCGACACCAGCTCGAAGCGGTTGTCCCAGCGAATCACGGGGTTGCCCACATCGGGGAACGGAATGTACTCGAGGGTCACCGTGGCGAAGTAGCCGGTCAGCGGTTCAAACGGGTGCTCGAGCGCCAGATTGGGCTGGTAGAGCCAGCGCTTGGGGTCGCTGATGTATTCCCCGCGCAGCGAAAAGGACATGGTGTCGCTCACCGAGATCCGGCCCGAGGCTGCAAGGGCAAAGAAATTCTCGGCTGCGGGGTCAGGCGGTGCCGGCGTGTGGGCGTCGCGCCCCGGTTCCAGGCGCACCCCGAGCACCCCGTTGAGCTTGAGCGCGACAGCGCCGATGGCTGCCTCCAGCACTAGATCACCGCGGTGGGTCCAGCGCTCCTCGTAGCCCAGGTTCGGCACGCTCATACCGGTGTTGTGGTCGTGAAAGCTCTCGGGCTCCTCGGGTCCTCCGAGGTAGCCGAGCTTGGCCGTGAAATACGGGCTGGGCTGGAACACCGCCTGCGCGCCAAAACTGAGCAGCTGGTTGTTGTCGTGGCCCAAGTCGGGCCCGTTGGTGATGAGCAGGTTCATACCGAATTTCTCGGTGGCCCGAAACTCGAGCCGCATACCTGCAAACGCATCGGGCTGGGCCAGGACCGCCACCGCGCCGCGCGTGTAGTTGAAGTTCTCCCAGCTCTCTACCGCTTCCACGCCAAAGAATGTCGGGAACTTGCCGAACGTGAGCTCGACGCCGGGTGTCGGGGTCCACAGCGCGTAGGCCTTGAACGGAGCGCAGGTGCTTCCCGGGAAGGTCTCGTAGGGCGTGATCTTGACCTTCGCGCCAAAGCGCTGGCTGTGAAACTGCGCGTACACGCCCAGGCAGTTGATAGCGAAGCGATTGTAGCGTACGGCGCCGCGGTGGGCAGCAAACTGGGTCCTCTCGTGAGGGTTGTGGATGCTCTCCTGAAAGTACGTGTCGGAAAAGGCCATCCACTGCAGACCCGTGCTGGTCACCGCGGGCTGCGCCTGCACAGCGGTTGTCTGGCTCAGGATCAGGGACCCTACAACCCACATGAGTACGCTACCCCAGCAGGAAGATCGTTCTATGCGGTTACAAGACTGCTGCATGACGCCTCTAGTCGAACGCTTGTTCGCAAACAGAAAGCCGTGGACTTGTAAGGGCAGCAAGCATCCTTGCTCCACCTGCGGAACGCACGGCATGCCTGGACGCTGCGCCCTGTCCACGGCGTTGCGAGCGTCGCCGTATTAGGCTGCGCCGGGAGGGATTCGTCAAGTCGTCTGCCACCGTTCCTCCGCGTTTCTCCGGGCAACCGGCCAGACCGCAAAGCCAAGGGGGCCGTCCAACCAGGGCTCGATCGGCCGCAGCTGTGCAGGGGTGCGCACGCTAGCCCATGTTTGACGGCTGCCTTACTCGAGCAGGGGTGTGCAACTCCCGTTCTCCTGGGGCGAGCCCTTCCGCCCCGCGCGTCTGCCCGCTGCTGGTCACGATCCGCACGCTATCCGAGCGTGGCCAACTGGCGGCCAAGGTGGTGAGCTACAAGAGGCCCCTCGTAGACCAGGGCCGTATATAGCTGTACCAGGGTGGCGCCAGCATGCAGGCGCTCCCACACATCCTGCGCAGTTTCGACACCGCCGGCCGCTATCAGCACCAAGCGGTCGCTCACCCGTTCGCGCAAGCGCTCGAGCACCGCCAGCG
This sequence comes from Pseudomonadota bacterium, assembly GCA_022361155.1. NCBI lineage: Bacteria > Pseudomonadati > Pseudomonadota > Pseudomonadota bacterium. The sequence goes on along the minus strand of JAKSBK010000557.1, from coordinate 7,196 downwards.
CCCGCTGCCTGAGGGGCGGCCCCGATAGGCCCCCGGCCCCGCAGCGCGCAACTTCCGCGGCGGAGGAACGCAGGCCCTCTCTATGGGTAGTGGTGTTGGTGGCCACGATGCCCGCGAGACCCATATCGAGTGCGAGGTCGGCCAGGGCGTCGATCTCAGCATCGGATAGGTCGGGAGCGATCTTGACCAACAAGGGGACTTGCCGCCCGCCGACCTCGTGGCGCAGGACGGCCTGCACATGAGCCAGCAGAGGCTTGAGCTCCTGCGGGGCCTGCAGGTCACGCAAACGCGGCGTGTTGGGGGAGCTGACGTTTATCACCAGATAGTCAGCCAGCGGCCCCAGGCGTTTTGCGCAACGCTCGTAGTCCAACAAGGCCAGCTTGGGCGCCGTTGCCTTACTCTTGCCGATGTTGATCCCCAGCATGGGATCGCCGGCGGCCCGCTGCCCGATCTTGCGAGCCACCGCCTGGGCGCCGCTGCTGTTGAAGCCCATCCGGTTCACCAGAGCTCGGTCCTGGGGCAGTCGGAACAGGCGGGGTCTCGGGTTGCCCGGTTGGGACTCGGCAGTGACGGTACCAATCTCCACGAAACCAAAACCGAGCGCACCCATGATCCGGTACACTTCGGCGTCCTTGTCGAAGCCTGCGGCAAGCCCGATGGGGCTCGCCAGCTCGCGCCCGAACACCCGAACCTTGCTTGCTTCCGATCCGCGGCGGAGTAGACGCTCGGTGAACAAGCACAGCCCCGGCAGCTCCTGCCCCACGCGCAGCAGCCGCAAGACCAACAGGTGTGCCGTCTCGGGCGGCAAGGTATACAGCAACGGCCGAATGAGGCGCCGATAAAGCATAGTCCGCGGGAGTTGTCGATGGTCCGAAAGAGCCGGGATCGCGGGAGGCTCGCTCGGCCATAGGGTCGACGGACCCATAGCGTGTGACTGGTGCTGACGCCATTTGCAGCCGTCCACTGCGCAGCAGCTCGGGTACCGGGCGCGCCCGCTTCGGACGATTCGGCTCGCGGTTGGTGACCGATGCGGGCTAGGTTGCCTCGTACCGGCGACCACGACCACGACCACGCTCACGACCGGGCCGAAACGCGGGTTTCGGACTGGGCGAGGCACACCCCTGCTACCGACTCATGCTGCGCGAGACCCAACGTCGTCGGACCTTTGCCATCATCTCGCATCCGGACGCGGGCAAGACAACGCTCACCGAGAAGCTGCTGCTCTATGGCGGGGCGATCCACACGGCTGGCATGGTACGTGCGCGCCGCGCCCAGCGTGCCGCCACCAGCGACTGGATGGAGCTCGAGCGCAAGCGCGGCATCTCGGTGACCTCGAGCGTGCTCTGCTTCGAGCACGCGGGCATCCGTTACAACTTGCTCGACACGCCGGGTCACCAGGACTTCAGCGAGGACACCTACCGTACCCTCATGGCCGCAGACGCGGCCATCATGCTGATCGATGCCGCCAAGGGCGTCGAGGCACAGACCCGCAAGCTCTTTCATGTCTGCCGCAAGCGCGGAACGCCCACCGTCACCTTCGTCAACAAGCTGGATCGGCCCGCACGCGATCCCCTGGCTCTCATGTCCGAGCTCGAGGAGGTGCTCGGCTTGCACACCGTGCCTTGCACCTGGCCGATCGGAAACGGTGACCGCTTCCAGGGCGTGTACGAGCTGTCCGCAAGGCGGGTGCTCAAGTTCGAGCGCACGGCTCGCAACGCCAGCGCCGCTCCTGTAACCGTCGCGGGCATCGAGGATCCCGCGCTAGGAAAGCTGCTGGGCCCAGAGGCGGCGGCAACGCTGCGCGATGAAGTAGAGCTGATCGAGGGGGCAGGCGACGCCTACGACCACCGGAGGTTTCTGGAAAACGAGATAACCCCGGTGTTCTTTGGCAGCGCCCTCACCAGCTTCGGCGTCGAGCCCTTCCTGGAGGCTTTTGCCGAGCTCTGCCCGGCGCCAGGCGCGCGCCAGGCTCGCGAAGGCGTTGTGCAACCGGACGACGAGCGCTTCTCCGGATTCGTGTTCAAGGTCCAGGCCAACATGGACCCCGCCCACCGAGATCGGATCGCCTTCGTTCGCGTCTGTTCCGGCAAGTTCACAGGCGGCATGCGCGTGCGCCACGCACGGCTCGACAAGACCATCAAGCTTGCGCGCGCCGAGCAGCTGATGGCCAGCGACCGCCAAAGCGTGGACGAAGCCTACGCCGGCGACATCATCGGTCTGTACGACCCGGGCATCTTTCGCATCGGCGACACGTTGTCCACCGGCTCGCCAGCCCTGTGCTTCGATTCGGTGCCGCGCTTCTCGCCGGAGCACTTCGCCCGCGTGCGCCTGCTCGACCCCATGAAGCGCAAGCAGCTGCAAAAGGGCATCCACGAGCTAGCCGAAGAAGGCACGCTGCAAGTGTTTGTCGAGCCCGGCCAGAGCAGGGACCCTATCTTGGGCGTGGTGGGCCAGCTCCAGTTCGACGTGCTCGCCTATCGGCTCGAGCACGAGTACGGCGCCAAAGTCGCGTTGGACCACCTCCCCTACAGCTACGCTCGCTGGATCGACGGCCCCACCAATCCCGAACAACTGCGCGCAAAACGGATCGCCGGGGCCGTGATCGACCAGGACCAGCGCGTGGTTGCACTGCTGCGCGACGACTGGGAGCTCCGCCGCGCCATCCAAGACAGCCCCGAGTGGACCTTCAACGAGACCGCGCCAACGGTCTGATGAGTCAGCGGCCCAGCCGCAGCCGCCTCCTGTTGCGCGCCCTGCTGCGCGCCGCGAGACCACTGCACATATACACAGAAAACCGGCCGAGCATGGACCCCACGCCGACCCCATTCGCACCGTCTTGGCTTGACGCAGGCTGGGTCTGCACTAGCCCTGTTGTCAGTGCGCCACCGCAAAAGCGCAGACAGCCAATCCCTGCAACGTCGGACCGAGCCCGCGATCCAATGAAGCCGGGGTCGGGTTGCTCGTGTACTGTTCCTACCCCCGTGCGGAGAGTTCATGGAATCGAACGCGGATCACTCAGACCTCGACCCCACCGAAACCGAAGAATGGCTTGGCGCCTTGGGAGCCGTCCTGGAGCGAGAAGGCCCCGAGCGGGCCCATTTCCTGATCGACGCGCTGGTGGACAGGGCTCGCAACGCGGGTGCCTACATTCCGTACAGTGCAACTACTTCCTACAAGAACACCATCCCCGCCGACCTCCAGCCGGCCTACCCCGGCGATCTCGAGATCGAGCAAGCCATCGAGACCTACATCCGGTGGAACGCGATGGCGATGGTGGTCAAGGCCAACCGCAACGGTGGCAATGTCGGGGGGCACATCGCGAGCTACGCCTCGGTCGCTACGCTCTGGGAGGTGGGCTTCAACCACTTCTTCCGCGCACCGAGTCAGGAGCACGGAGGCGACCTCATTTACTTCCAGGGGCACAGCTCACCCGGGATCTATGCCAGGGCGTTTCTCGAGGGGCGCCTTAGCGAAGAGCAGCTGGCCAACTTCCGCCAAGAGTCCGGCCGGCGCGGGTTGTCTTCGTATCCCCACCCCTGGTTGATGCCGGAGTTCTGGCAATTCCCCACCGTGTCCATGGGCCTGACCTCCATCCAGGCCATCTACCAGGCACGCTTCATGAGGTATCTGCAGCACCGGGGTCTCGCGCAGACGGCGGGACGCAAGGTGTGGGCCTTCCTGGGCGATGGAGAGATGGACGAGCCGGAATCCCTGGGCGCCATCTCCCTTGCCGCGCGCGAAGAGCTCGAAGACCTGATCTTCGTGATCAATTGCAATCTGCAGCGGCTGGACGGGCCGGTGCGAGGCAACAGCAAGATCATCCAGGAACTGGAGGCGGTGTTCCGCGGAGCGGGCTGGAACGTGATCAAGGTCATTTGGGGCAGCGGCTGGGACGAGCTGTTCGCCCGCGATCACCAGGGCCTGCTCACGAAGCGGATGGAAGAGGCGGTCGACGGGGACTACCAGCTCTACCGCGCCCGGGACGGCGCATTCATTCGGGAGCACTTCTTCGGCAAGTATCCCGAGCTTCGCGATCTAGTGGCCGGCATGTCCGATGACGAGCTTTGGGCCTTGCGGCGCGGCGGCCACGATCCAACCAAGGTCTACGCAGCCTACCAGGCTGCCGTGAAGCACTCGGGCCAACCGACGGTCATCCTCGTCAAGAGCATCAAGGGCTTCGGCATGGGAGAAGCCGGCGAGTCGCTCAATATCACGCATCAACAAAAGAAGATGGGCAGCGACGCCCTCCGGACGTTTCGGGACCGCTTTGGTCTGCCGGTCAGCGACGAGCAGGTCGACTCGGTCGCCTTCGTGCGGCCGGCCGAGGACTCGAAGGAGCTGCGCTACCTGCACGATCGCCGCAGGGCGCTGGGAGGATATCTGCCGGCTCGCGCCGATCGCAGCCCGAGTATCGAAGTGCCCGAGCTATCGCGCTTCAAGGGTCTGATCGAGAGCAGCGGCGAGCGCGAGCTATCCACCACCATGGCCTTCGTGCGGGTGCTGATGCAGCTCACCCGGGACAAGAACCTCAAGCAGCTGCTGGTTCCCATCGTGGCCGATGAAGCGCGCACCTTCGGCATGGAGGGGATGTTTCGACAGGTCGGCATCTACGCACCGAGCGGCCAGCTCTATCAGCCGGTGGACGAAGGACAGATCGCGTCCTACCGCGAGCAAAGGAAAGGGCAGATCCTGCAGGAGGGGATCAGCGAAGCAGGAGCCATGTGCTCATGGATCGCCGCGGGCAACGCCTACGCCAATCACGGCCTGCCACTGATTCCGTTCTACATCTTCTACTCGATGTTCGGCTTCCAGCGCGTGGGCGATCTGATCTGGGCTGCCGCCGACATGCAGACCCGCGGCTTTCTGTTGGGCGCTACGTCAGGACGCACGACCCTCAACGGCGAGGGCCTGCAGCATCAGGACGGCTCGAGCCACGTGGCCGCGGCTGCTGTCCCCAACTGCGTTGCCTACGACCCCACCTTCGCGTACGAGGTCGCGGTGATCATGCAGGATGGGCTGCGCCGCATGTACCAAGAGCACGAGAGCGTCTTTTACTACCTTACGCTGCTCAACGAAAACTACCCCCAGCCCGCCATGCCGAAAGGCGCCGAAGCGGCCATCCGCAAGGGCATGTACCTGCTGGCTGACGCAAGCGCCGCAACAAAGACCCGCAAGGGCAGGAAGAAGCGGCCCGTGGTGCAGCTGCTGGGCTGTGGATCGATTCTGCGCGAAGTGATCGCGGCCGCTCGCCTGCTCGACGACGACTTCGGCATCGCGGCCGACGTTTGGAGCGTGCCGAGCTTCAACGAGCTGCGTCGAGACGGATTGCAGGTCGAGAGGCACAATTTGCTGCGTCCAACCGCGAAGCAGCGCAGCACCTACGTCGAGCAATGCCTCGCGAAGCGGCAGGGGCCGGTCATCGCCTCGTCGGACTATGTGCGGGCCTTCGCGGACCAGATTCGCCCCTTCGTGCCGCGCCGCTACATCACGTTGGGTACGGACGGCTTTGGACGCAGCGACACGCGCGAGCGCTTGCGTGATTTCTTCGAGGTGGATCGGCGCTATGTGACCGTTGCCGCGCTGCGTGCGCTCGCCGAAGAGGACAAGATAGACAACGCACGCGTCGACGAGGCGCTCAAGCGCTATGCTATCGACCCCGACAAACCCGACCCCTGGACGACCTAGCTCATGACCCAACTAGCAGAAGTCAAGGTGCCCGATCTCGGCGATTTTGAAGACGTCCCGATCTCGGACGTGCACGTGTCTGTCGGCGACCGCGTCGAAGCCGAGGATTCGCTCGTAACGCTCGAAAGCGACAAGGCTACCATGGACGTGCCTGCACCCTCGGCCGGCACCATCAGGGAGATCAAGGTCAAGGTCGGCGACCGGGTCTCGAGCGACCATGTGATCGCGCTTCTGGAAGCCGCCGCAGCCGCCGGAGCCGGAATCGAAACCGGAATCGAAAGCAGCCCCGAGCCCCCACCCGCGCCGACCCCGAGCGAGCCGGTTTCCACCGTTTCCTCGCAGGCGGCATCGGTATCCGAGCGTGCGGCCACGGCCGGCCCCACCCTGCCGGCCAGCGAGGCCGTGCCCAGCGCTGCCACGGCTCCCGTTTCACCGGCGCCGGCTCAAGCTCGGACCAGCGCGACCGGAAACGGCGAGGTCCATGCCAGTCCGGCCGTGCGACGTTTTGCTCGCCAATTCGAGATCGACCTCGAGCGCGTGACTCCCACCGGTCGCCGAGGTAGGGTCACCTTGGAAGACGTCGAGCTCGTCGTCAAGCGACAGATCGAACAGGCCAGGCGCGGTGGGTTGGGGCTACCGGAGATGCCGGAAGTGGACTTCGCCGAGTTCGGCGCGATCGAACGCAAGCCGCTGTCGCGCATCAAGCGCATTTCTGGGCCCAGCCTGCAGCGCTCGTGGCTGCATGTACCCCACGTCACCCAGCACGATGAAGCGGACATCACCGATCTGGAGCAGTTCCGACAGCAAAACAAGCAGGCCGCCAAGGAGCAGGGATTCAACCTGACGCCCCTGGCCTTCATCATGAAAGCCTGCGTGGCCACCCTCAAGGCGTACCCGGAAGTGAACTCGTCGCTGGATCGCGATGGCCAGCATCTTGTGTACAAGCAGTACTTTCACTTCGGCGTGGCGGTGGACACGCCCGACGGGCTCGTAGTGCCCGTAGTGCGCGACGTGGATGGCAAGAGCATCATGGACATCGCGAGGGAGCTCGCGGAAACCAGCGCCGCGGCGCGGGAGGGTAAACTGCGCCTGGACCAGATCCGCGGTGCCAGCTTCACGATTTCCAGCCTGGGCGGGATCGGTGGAACCGCGTTCACCCCCATCGTCAACGCTCCGGAAGTCGCCATCCTGGGCGTATCGAGGGCTGTGCACAAGCCCGTGTATAGGGACGGGGAGTTCGCGCCACGGCTCATGCTGCCGCTCGCGCTGTCCTACGATCACCGCGTGATCGACGGCGCGCTGGCCGCCCGCGTGACGACCCACCTATGCGCGATGCTGAGCGACATTCGCCGCATCCTGATGCTGGGTTAGTGCCCGTCCCGAAACTCCGGACCGAGCATGGCGCAGCGCCGCGGGGTCGGATGGCGTGTCGGCGAACCGAGGAAATGCAGCGCATGCGGTTGGAATCGAGCAGGGTCGAGCGTGAGACGACGCGGCAGACGGCCCCGCGC
>JAKSBK010000556.1 GCA_022361155.1 Pseudomonadota bacterium | reverse complement strand
TCAGGGCGACGATGCCTCCTGGATGCCGGGGCGCTGGGCCGCCGTCGGCGGGTTGATCGATCCGGTGACCAACCTGCCCTACCAGCCGCCGCTCGTTGGCGCCAACGGCTACCAGGGCACATCGCCTGCGATGGCGGGCTCGTGGGCCCGCACCAACTGGGCCCTGTACGCCGACATGGAGTGGGACCTGACCGACGAATACTTGGTGCAGACGGCAGTCCGCTTCGAGGACTTCTCCAGCTTCGGCTCTACGCTCAACGGCAAGCTGGCGTCTCGCTACATCCTTGCCGAGTACCTGACACTACGCGGCGCGCTGTCGACGGGTTTCCGGGCCCCGACGCCCGGGCAGTCGAACTTGACCAACGTGGCCACGGTCTTCGTTCCGGGCACCACGGAACAGCAGATCACCGGTACGGTGCGACCCACCGACCCCATCGCGCTGATGCACGGCGGCCGCCCCCTGGTGGCCGAGAAGTCGGTCAACGTGAGCCTGGGCTTCACCATGCGAGCCGCTGAATCGCTGCGTCTGACGGCGGACGTGTACCGCATCGCAGTGAACGGCCGCATCGTCATGGCCACCGACATTCCGGTTCAAAACAACCCGACGTATCGGATCATCCGCTTCTATACGAACGGTCTCGACACCGTCACGACCGGCTTCGACGTGGTCCTGCTGCACGATCTCGATTGGGCCGACACCGCGAACGATGCCAACCTCAGCCTCGCCTACAACTACAACGACACCAATGTGGTTAGTCAGTCGAGCCTTGCCATCAACGGGCGCCGCAAGGCCAACATCGAGAACAACCTGCCCAAGCACCACCTCGCCGCCACGCTGACCCAGGACCTTGGCGACTGGTCGTTTATGCTCCGGGCCAATCTCTGGGGCCCGCACCAAGACGAGGATCCGGACTACAGGGTCGGGCCCGAGGTGCTGTTGGACGCTCAGCTGACCTACCGCATCGATTGGCGGTTCAGGGTGATGCTCGGTGCCAACAACATCTTAAATACCTTTCCAGACCCAGTGCCGACGCGCGCCGACAACGGCTTGCCCTGGCCGCGCCGCAGTCCGGTGGGCTACCACGGTGGCATGGTCTATCTGCGGGCGGTTGCCCGATTCTAGGGCCAACCGCTTGAGCCAATCTGCCGGCAGTTGGCATTGAGACGCTGGGATCGTCTGCAGGACACCCAGTGAACGTGTCGAAACCGGCTACGCACGCTGAGAGCACTGCTGCCGAGCGCACTGCTGTGCGATCATGGCGGCAGCAAGCCGGCGCAACACCGCTGCACGGGATGGACCGAGATCGAGGTGGGGAGGTTATCTTGACCCGAGGCTCGTCCCCCACGCGATGGCTTGGAGCCAACTGCCTGTCGGCCCTCGTTCTGGTCGCTTGTTCAGGGCGAGAGATCCAGCCCTCACCCGGCTCAGCGGGTGGCGGCCCCGGAGGATCGGGGGGAACCGAGATCACCGATCTGCCGGTCCCCGACCCCGGCGAAGACCCCATCGTTCCGCCGGTAACGCCCGTCCCCGATCCGAACCCTGGCAGTGCGGGCGCTGCGGGCACCCCGTTGCCCAACCCCACTCCGGTTGGTGGCGGACCCGTGGGGGCAGCCGGTGTCGGCGGCATGGGCATGGCAGGCGCCGCAGGCACGGCCGGCAGCGGTGTCGGGGGCACGGGGATCGCAGGGATCGGCGGCATGGGGATCGGTGGAATCGGTGGAATCGGCGGAACCGGTGGCATGGGCACCGCCGCTATCGGCGGCATGGGCATCGCTGGGATCGCTGGGATCGGTGGAATCGGTGGAACCGGTGGCATGGGCACCGCCGCTATCGGCGGCATGGGAACCGCCGGTATGGGCGGCATGGGCGCCGCCGCTATCGGCGGTATGGGCATCGCTGGGGCGGCTGGTACAGGGGTCGCGGGTGGCCTGCCGCCGCTCGGAGGCGGTGGGGGCACGCTGCCGATGGCGGGCACCGGAGGTCCGGCCGGTAGCGGGGGCGGACCGCCTGGATTCCCGCTTCCCGGCCCCGACAGCATGGCGTGCCCGAATCCCATCAGGGACTTGGCAATCAGCGAGGTCGCCATCTACCAGACCGTCAAGGTCCCCTTGATGAAGGATGGACAGGCCGTGACCATGCGCGACACCGACGTGGTGGTCGGGCGCAAGTCCGTGGTGCGCGTCTTTGCAGAGCCGCTCGGCGGCTGGCAGCCCCGCATGACGACAGCGCGCCTGCTCTTGCGATCAACGCCAACATCGGCGCCCAGCGTGGGTGAGCGCACTCACATGGTCATGACCGCCTCAACCGATGCCGACGGCGACTCCACGTTCAACTTCACGCTGGAACCCAACCTGATCAGCACCGACACCCGCCTTGCGGTACAGCTGCTGGAAAGCAAACCATGCCCGCCGTTGCAGCCAGGCGACACCAGCCGAGCGCGCTGGCCCGAGAACGGCACCGCGGCGCTGGAGGCGCGCGAGGTCGGTGGTTTCAAGGTCGTGATGGTACCGATCCGTTACGACGCTGACGGCTCGAGCCGTTTGCCCGACGTCACACCCGCGGACATCGATGAGTATCGCGAGGCCATGCTTGCAACCTATCCGATCTCGTCGCTCGACATGACGGTACGCGAGCCCGTGCGAACCATGCGAACCATGACCGCTCATGGGCAGAACTGGAGCAATGTCCTGAACGGCGTGCTTTCCCTACGCAGGCAGGACATGGTTGCGGACGACGTCTTTTACTACGGGATGATCAACCCGGCGCCCACGATGCGGGAGTACTGCAACCGCGGCTGTGTTGCAGGCATCGCACCCAGAGCCACTCCCGATGCTGTCAACCGCCGTGGTGGCCTCGGTCTGGGCTACAAGGGCAGCACCGACACCTTCCTGCACGAAATCGGCCACGCGCTCGGCCGGCCCCATGCGCCGTGCGGCGGCGCTTCCGGCACGGACCCGAACTACCCGCGACCTGGCGGACTCCCGGAGGGCAGCATCGTGGTATGGGGCCTTGACGTGCGAAACTTGCGCCTAATGCCCCCCGACACGGTCAAGGACATCATGAGCTACTGCGACCCCACATGGTTCAGCGCCTATACCTACGGACACCTGATGGAGAGGATCGCGTTCATCAATATGGCTCCCCAGGTGATCTCGCTACCCCAGGAACACAAGCTGATCGTGGTGCTGGACAGCGGGAATCTATCTTTCGGTGGAGTGGAAGAACGGCCCGGCGTGCTGGGCGCACCGACCGAGCTCGCCGACATCCTCGACCGCAGCGGACGCGTGATTCGCAGCGTAGGTGTGCACCGGCAGGTGATCGAAGATCTACCGGGCGCGGCCTTCCTGCTGGTGCCGATGCCGGAGCCCTCATGGCACTCGCTAAGACTCGGCGGGCACCCGCCCCTTCGCTTCGCGGATCGGTTCGCGCGTGGGCCGACCGGCACCGCAGTATCGACCGGCACCGCAGGATCGACCGGCACCGCAGGATCGACCGGCACCGCAGTATCGACCGAAATGCCCGAGCTGTAGCGGGGTCACGCTCCCTGCGACCCCATCGACTTTCTGAATCCGGCACCCTCGGGCATTGTCCGCATGTACACCGGCTTCCACAAACGGATCGTCAGCGGCACGAGCACGTTGAGGATCAACGCCGTCCCCATCAAGGTGTAGAACGCCTCAACGCTCAGAATGGCGTGCTGGACGTAAGCGATGTCCATCACCACGAACGCGAGCTCGGCGCGTCCAAGCATGCCGAACCCGATCATCACGCTGCCGGGCCAGTCCATGTCGGCGGTATAGCGCGCCGCGAGCGCGGCTGAGGTCACCTGAGCAACGAAGATGATGAGCGCCATGGCCAGAATGTGTGGAATGAGCGACATCGCCGTATCCCGCTCGAGAATCAGCTTCGTGCCCAGCTCGACGAAGAACACGGGCCCGATCCACGAGAAGGCCACATTATCGATAATGCGTTTGGTGTCCGCGTAGGATCCCTCTGTCCCCTTGAGATGGAAGTACTCCTCGTGAATGATCAGGCCGGCCATGTAGGCGCCGATAGCTGGATGGAAGCCGAATTCGTGCGCCAGCAGCCCCACACTCAGCGCCAGCAGCAGCACCGTTTGGGTGGAATGCCGGCTGAAGGTGATGACGTGGGAGAATCCGTAGGCTCCGATCAGGGGAACCCGTTTCATCCAGCCCTTGACCTCATGGGGAAACACCCACGCACCGAAGATCGTCACGAGCACGAAGAAGCCAACTGCCTTCGCCGCGATCAAGGCAATGTCCTTGACGTTCGCCGAGCCCTCGCCGCTCGCGATCGGCACCAGGATCGCGACCAAGGCGAGGGACGCGATGTCATCGAGCAGGGCCGACGTCATCACGCGCGTGGCCACCGGCGACTTGTGCAGCCCCTCGCTCTGCAGCGACACCATGGTGAGCGACACAGCCGTGGCCGTCATGGTGAGCCCGCAGATGATCGAGGTATTGGTGTTCGCCCAGAAGTAGTCGGCCATGAAGTAGGCCGCCGCAAAGGGTGCCAGTGCCCCGAAGAAGGCGATCCCCCAGCTGCGTTTTGCGCTGGCGATGAAGTTGTCGGTGCTCTCCTCGAAGCCGAGCGCAAACATGATGAGGATGATGCCAAGCTCGGCCAGGCCGCTGATGAACGCGTCGGCCTCGACGGGCAAGAGCCCGGTGTTGACCATGAGCGCGCCGAATGCCAAAAACCACAGCACGGGTGTCGAGCGAGTGGCGCGCCCGGCCACGTTCGCAGCGAACACGGCAGCCCAAATCAACGCCAGCCGAATCAGGGATTGCATGATGCGGTCGCTGCCCCGAGCCGTTATCCTCTACCCTTCCATGGAGGCATGCAACGAGTAATCTGGGCCACCGTGGGCGCAGGATCGCCGGCTTCCGGCAGCAGGGGCTGCCATGCGCTGGGACCCGGCCGAAGCGTTAGGGCCCGCGGAAGAATAGCTCATCCATTTCGCCGGTGCTGACCACCGCTGGCTATGTCGCTCCTCCTCGAAGTATCCCCAATACTCCTCGTCGTCGCGCCTCGCCAGCGGCGCCCAGTCCTCACCGAAACACCCGAGTTGTTCTTCCGCGGGCCCTTGGCTGTGCGGGAGCTACAGCTTGTAGGGATACGAGATCTTGAGCTCGTGTTTCTTGAAGCGCGGGAACACCGCGCTGGTTCGCATGAGCTCCTCTACGCACAGGGCCGCTGGCGTGCCCGCGAGCGCGCCAATTGCCGCCGCGCTCAGGGTCTTGCCAGATTGCCCTTGCACGACGATCGCCACCTTCGCCACGCCCGTGACGTCACCGGCACATTGCTGGACCAAGAGGCTCAGAGGCTGCAGCACGGACTTGATCTGGCTGCGAGACAAGAGCGCCGGGATTTCCTTGGGCCTGTCCGTTTTGGCGTCGGGCTCGGGCGATGACTTGCGCTTGTCGTGCGGCTCGAGTGCCGCCCCCCCCACAGGATCGTGGAGCAGCGACTGGAGCAAGCTGTCGTCGAGTGCAGGATTGGGAGTCCTGGACCTCGGACCTGGCTGCGGAGCAACCTTCGGTTTCCGCGCCGTGCTGGCGATCGTGCGCTTGCGGGGGGGAAGAGCATCCGTTCGCTCGGGAGCCTGAGGCGGACGGGAGCTGGCTTGGGGCGCCGGCTGGTGGCGATAATCGGACTTGTTGCTCTTCTTGGTACTGGTCCAGCGCCGGTGTTTGCCCTGCCTTGCCTCGTCGAGCGAGCCAAAGCGGCCCGTGACGCCGACCGGTCGCCACTTGTGGCGACTGCTTGCGCTGTGCGGTTGCCTATCGGCGCTGTCCTGTGCCTGGCCCCGAGCGCAGCCAGGAACCCAGGCGCTGCAAAGGGCCATCACGAGCAGCCATCCAACGCTGCTGCAGGGATTATTGTTGCGAGGACCACTGTTGCGAGGACCACTGTTGCGAGGACCACTGTTGCGAGGACCACTGTTGCGAGGGCCGGTGCTGCACAAGCCGGCAAGCGTGCTGCGACCCGCTACGCCTCGACAGGCCAGCTCACGGCGGGGCGTGACTGCCATCACGGCGCCGACTCGAGCGTCACGGCGTCCACGTGAAGATATCGCTGGTCTTGGCGCATGCAGCACAGCGGCGATTCGCCTTGAGGTGGGTGACCGATGCGAGCTCCGAAGGATAGCAGTTCTTGTTGTGAGGGCACTCCCCGACCGGTCTTGACATGGCCAGCGCCTCGGCCATCACGTTTCCGCGCAAGGGCAAGGGCAGGGGCAGGGCAAGAAAGGCACCCCGGGACGGTCGAGCCTTGTCGAGTCTCACCGCCCAGAGGCGATGGCTTACCGGAATCGAGTTGTCCTTTCGCGCCCTCAAGGGCAAGGCGCGTTGCAGACCACCACATCGCCGGGGCATTGCTGCTGGTGGCCGTCGCACTGTGTGAAGCGGCAGGAGCTCGAATCGCCGCAGTGCAGGAAGCAGCTGGAGCCGCCGCCGCAGCGGACCCCGCAGGCATCGCCACCCTGGCACTCGAACTCGCATACCGACCCCGACCCGCACTCGCCGTCCACCCTGGCCGCCCCTTGCACAACAAAAACGCAGGTCGCCTCGTGACACGCCAGCACGAAGTCGCTGTCTTCGGCGCCCACGACTCGGCACTGCGTTCCGAAGCCGCTGCACACGGCGTTGCACGCCGACGCCTGACTGCAGTCCAGGTTGCAGCAGCCGGCGCTGCAGCCACAGGAGCCGCCGTCCTGGCAAGGCTGATGCCCGCCGCACTGCACGTGGGGCGGCCCCGTGCCTCCATGGGTTCCGGCAGCTCCGTGCATCCCTGCAAGACCGTGGGTTCCGGCCAGGCCGTGGGTTCCGGCAGCTCCGTGTGTTCCCGCAGCAGCATGCGTTCCCGCACCGCCGTGAGCGCCGCCGCACAGATAGCAGATGGAATGGCCGCTGGTTCCGCCTGCACCCGCCTGCCCGTGGCTGCCCGCGCCGCTCCCGTGCCCCGCATGGCCGGAGCCCCCGTGCGAGCCCCCATGCCCCAGCGCGCCGCCGTGCGAGCCGCTAGGATGGCCGGCAGCTGCGTGACCGGCACCTGCGTGACCGCCTGTGTGGCCGGCAGCGTGGGGATCGGTCCCGTGATCCCCTCCGGAAGCCGTGCCCATATAGCAGCCCGAGCAAACGATGAGCGCAAGCCCCAGCAGCAGTTCCTTTGGCCAGGCTGTCGAGCGCCTTGGCTCGCGCGAGCCCCAGCTAGTAGCCACAACATTCATCACGATCCTACCCAGAAGCCGGGCGCGGGCCCGATGGACGGGCCGAAAACCCGCATACTTCTAGTATAGATCGAATTCTACAGATGCAACGGCTTTATGGATGCGCATCGCACGGTGCGCTCAGGGAACGCCGGCTGCCGGCCGTAGGGGTGGTGCAAACGCCGCTGGCGGGGCTGAGCTGCTACAGGCCGTCCTGCCCGAATCGCCAGATCACGATATCGTCCAGATCGATGACGGATGAGGCCGACTGCAGGGTGATGCCGCTGGGAAACGATAGCACTCCGTTGAAGGCACCCGCGCCCACCACGCCGCCGTCCGTCGGATCCACGGCGATGTCGTAGAGCTGGCTTTTGCCCTCACTTCCAACGGACCGTACCCACTGCAGCCCGCCGTTCAGATCGTAGCGGGCGATCGAATGGGCGTATTGGCCGGGGAGGCCCGTCGGCATCTGGTTGAGGGGATCGCCGAAGATCGCCGTTCCCTCGATGTGTCCTCCGACATAGAAAAATCCTCCCGGATCGAATACCTCGACAGCGGCTCCGAAGTCAGCCCCCGACCCGCCCGCTCTGCGCACCCACTGCAGCAGGCCGGACTCCGTGTACTTCGCGACGAACTGCTCGGTGTCCGCGGGCCCACCCGGCGCCAACAGCGCCATGTCGACGGGCGAGTCCGCACAAGGGGGCTGACCCTCGAGCGGAGGTGGCGGGGGCGTGTTGACCAGCACGGGTTGCCTGCGGAACAGGGCGCAGCCGGTGAACACGCCCGTAACGTACACGTTGCCGGCAGCGTCGTGCCCGGCGCCGGTCCCGTACATGAGCTCGGCGGGGTAGCCGGCGTGGGTTGCCCAGTCCACGCGCCCGTCGGCGAAGTAGTGCACGAGCACCATGTCCGTGCCGAACTCCCCGGCATAGCTCGGCATGAGCACCTCTTGGCCATCGATGCCGGTAATGTGCTCGTTGTGCGAGCCTCCGAGGCTGCCCACGACCATGACGCTTCCGTCTGGCTCGATCGTAACGTCCTGGGCACCGGAAGCGTCGCCCTGGCCGCCCGCGTCATCCAGCCACAGCACGGTGCCGTCCTTGCTCAGCTCGGCCACGAATGCATCGGTCGAGCCCAGCGCTTGGATGGTGAACTGCCCGAATGTCAAGAGTCCCGTGTACTCGCCCACGACAACGATGTTCTCGGTCACGGGATCGATGTCGATCCCGTGCGCGTCGGCGTGCGTGTTGCCCGCATGCTCGCTGATGGGGTCGGGGTCGGGGACGATCATGGCCGTCCGGGCCCATATCAGGTTCCCATCCGGGCCGTACTCTGCCACGAACAGATCCTGGTGGGCCGAAATCAAGGGCGCAGCGGGGTCGAAAGCCGCTGTCCCGCTGAAATCGCCAGCGACGAAAACGGCGCCATCCACCGGATCGACCACGACCGATCGCACCTCGCCGGCCAGCCCGTCGCCGGGAGCGGTCTGCACCCACTGCAGCACGCCTTCGCGCGTGAACTTGGCGATTCCGGGGTCCGTGCCGGGGCTCACGGGGATGGGCGTGCCCAAGAAGTCGATGGTGGAAGCCTCTTCGGGTGTGAATTGGTAGCAGGTCTGCAATCCCAGCTGCTGCCGAGCATCAGGGCCGCCGATGCCAAAGCCAAGGTAGACGCTTCCGTCCAGCCCGACGGCGACGGTGTGCCCGTCGTCCCTGCTCACTCCACCGACGCAGCTGGCCCAGCTCGTAGGGCTGGCGCTGACGCCCACCTGGGTGCAGCGCGGGCTTTGGGGCGGCGGGTCCAGCGCGGTGAAATCCACGCATTCGGACGGATCGAACGTGACGGGCTCCGGGCCCTGATTCCCGTCGCCGCACGCCTCGAGACTCATGAGCAACACGCACAAGGACAAACACAAGATCAAGCTAGAACGCCTCACCACGACCTCCCGTGTCACGCCAGCACGTTGCTTGCAACGGGCGCGGCTTGCAACGAACGCAGCTTGCAACGAACACGCGACAATTCTGCACAAGGTTGAAAACACGTAGCCGGAAACCCGCTCACCGTGTAAGAGACCCAAGCACTCACCTAAGCACGCCGGGCCGCAAGACGAGCGCTACGGCCCGATTTCCCAGGCCCGATTTCCCGGACCCGATTTCCCAGGCCTGATTTCCCAGGCCCGATTTCCCAGGCCCGATTCCCAAGGTTGCTCGGCAGCATAGCACGCGTCGAGTTTCACGGACACCTCCCGAGCCGATGCCGGTTGCCCTGGATTTGGCGAGCATTCGACGGCGCCTGGCATCACGCAAAGCCGTGCCGGCACGCCCGGCGACGGCGCAGCGAGCTGCCGTCGCGGCCGTCCTGCGGAGCGGAGCGAGCGACGCCGAGGTGCTCCTCATCCGAAGGGCCGAAGTGAGCGGCGATCCGTGGTCGGGGCACATGGCCTTTCCCGGCGGTCGCGCCGAACCCGAGGACGCAAGCCTGATTGCGACCGCGACTCGTGAGACCCGCGAGGAGGTGGGGCTCGCTCTGAACCGTCATGCTGAGCTGTTGGGTTGGCTCGACGAGCTGCCCGCCGTGGCCGGAGGCAGGCGCACCGGTATGCTCATCACACCGTATGTCTTTGCGCTCGATGGACAGCCCAACCTCCAGCTGGGGCCCGAAGTGGCCGAGATCGTCTGGGCGCCGCTCGGACCGCTGGCGGGCGGGCAAGCCGACACCACGAGGTCGTACCGGGCTGGGGGACGCAGCGTCAGCCTGCCGGCGTTCGCCGTGCAGGATCACGTGGTGTGGGGGCTGACCTACCGCATGCTGCAGAGCCTGCTCAAGCTGCTTCAGGCAACAGTGCCGTGAGTCATCCGTGCGCTTGCCACGCCGCCTGCCCAGTCCTAGGTAGCGTAAAGGGCCCGCGGAAGAACAACTCGTGTGTTTCGGCGAGGACTGGGCGCCGCTGGCGAGGCGCGACGACGAGGAGTATTGGGGATGCTTCGAGGAGGAGCAACATAGCTAGCGGTGGTCAGAACCGGCGAAATGGATGAGCTACTCTTCCGCGGGCCCTGAGCCAGGCGACGGAGCCGGCTGTTGGAGCGGACACTGCGGTGGGCAGCCGCGCACGCGGCGAAGGACAGGGTCACGATGGACGAGCAGGCGTACCTGCATCTGGCGGACGCGACGTTCGGGCGGCTGATGGACGCGTTGAGCGACGTCGATCCAGAGGTTGTGGATTGCGAGCGCGCCGGCGATGTGGTCACCCTTACCTTTGCTGACGGGCGGCGCTCGGTACTCAACACCCAGCGCCCTACCCGGCAGCTGTGGTTGGCCGGTGGCGAGTCGGCCTGGCATTTCTCGTACCAGAGCACAACGGGCCGCTGGATCGACGACAAGGGGCGCGGAGAGCTGTTCGCGATCCTGGGCAGGCTTGTTCGCGATGCCAGCGGCCTCGAGCTCGACCTTTAGGGCTCGTGGGCCCCTGGCCTGAAAACGTGCGTTTTGCGGCCGGCCCGCCCTGAGGGGTCGGTTTGCGTGTGCGTGGATGTGTGATATCGCATCCAACGTGCGCGGATGGGCCCTGTTACTCTCGGTCATGGCGCTTGTGCTGGTGGCTTCGGCGGCCGGCAGCCGGCGCGCGCCCGCTCGTAGTGGGGGATTCGCTCTCGGTGCCGGCTGCGACACGGACAGCCAATGCGGCTCGGATCTCGGTTGCCTCGAGCTAGCCCCGAACCTTGACAGGCAGTGCGCCGCGCGCTGCAGCTCGACCGAAGCCTGCCAGCTGCGTTTCGGCGAACGAAGCCAATGCGTGGCTACCGACGTCTGTGTAGTGCGCTGCGATTCGAACGGCGACTGTCCGCGACTGACCGTGTGCAACGCATACCGCTGGTGCGAACGCGAGTAGCTACTCGCCGCCTGCCGACGACACCAGCCGCAAGCCCGAGCGTGGCATCTCTTCCGCGCCGGGCTCGAAAAAGAACCGCCTCTCACCGAATGCGGGACGCAGATCATCGAGCCAGGTGGCCCGTTCGTCGTAGCGAGCAAAGAACATCTGCCCGACCCGGCTCGGGTCGCGGGCCTGAAGGAACCTGAGCGCGAGCACCTTTTCGCCGTGCACTTGCGTGACTGCATCGAGCACGACTTTGCCAGGAGCCGCGGACATCGAAGGACCCCGCACCGTGCGTGCCAGGCCCGACACGCTGCGATAGGCTCGGTTGAAGATGGAGAGGGCTCGAACCAGCGGTACTTCGAAGTACGCCCGGGGACCGGTATCACGTTCGACAAACATGTAGTAGGGAACGGCCCCGCTGCGTACTTGAAGGCGCCACATGGAGGCCCAGATCGCCGGGTCATCGTTGACGTGGCGCACGATAGGTGCTTGGCAGCGTATCACGGCGCCGGTTCCGCGGATGCGACGCAGCGCTTCCTGAGCGAGGCGCGGCTCCAGCTCCCTCGGGTGGCTGAAATGCGCCATCAACGCGAGGTGGCGCCCGGCGCGGCCGACCTGCTCGAACAAAGCGAGCAGCTCGTCGCTGTCCGGATCGGTGACGAAGCGCTGAGGCCAGTAGGCAGGTGCCTTGGTACCGATGCGGATACTCTCGACGTGCTCGAGGCTCGGGTCGAGCAGGGGCTCCAGGTAGCGCCGCAGCCCGCCCGCACGCATGATCAACGGGTCACCCCCGGTCAGCAGCACGCTCGTCACCTCGCGGTGCTTGCGCAGGTAGCGCACCAGATCGTCAACCTCCTTGGTGGCGAAACGCAGCTCCTCGATCCCCACAAACTGCGCCCAGCGGAAACAATAGGTGCAGTATGCGTGGCACGTTTGGCCGCTGCTGGGGAAGAACAGCACGGTCTCCCGGTACTTGTGCTGCATTCCGCGCAGCCTCTCCCCGTCGAGCTTCGGTACATTCAGCGACAACTGGCCGCCTGGGTGCGGGTTGAGGCGCCGCTGAACCCGACGGGCATGGACATCGAGCTCCGCCCGCGGAGCCCCGCGACGAACCAGGTCCAGCATCAAGGCGAGATCGGTGGCGCTGAGCATTCCAGGCTGGGGGAAGGTAAGTTGAAAGACGGGATCGTCGGGGACCCGCTCCCAATCGATGAGCTCATCGAGCACGTACTGGTTGACTCTGAAGGGCAGCACACACGATACTGCCAGGATCGCCTCGAGGTGTTCGGGGGCCAGGCACTGCAGCTGGGGTATCTTGGGGATGTCTTTGCGTGTGAGCACGCGGTATCTGCGTGATTGCATCAGACCAAACACCATCGGCCCGCCCGCGGCCCAGAGCTCGCCGCGCGGGGAAAGCAGCGCCCCGAGGCCGCCCGGCCGCTTGGAATGCTGCGGAATCCGAGCCGCCTCAGCGGAGAACTGACGCCACGCACTATACACGGCTCGGCGCCCACGCCAAGCAGCAGAAGCCCAACCCGCCATGCACAATATTTGCATCTCTGGATATTTGCATAGCTGGCTGGGATCCTCCGACCCGCACCGGTCACCGGCCTCGAGGCGCCCCATCGATGGGCAACCGTGGGCGTGAATGAGCGACGCGGAGGTAGTGGTGGTCGGTGCGGGCGTAGTGGGCATGGCATGCGCCGCCCGCCTGGCCGCGGCTGGTCGCTCCGTGGTGACCTTGGAGCGGCACGCCGGGCCGGGGAGCGAGACTTCGAGCCGTAACAGCGGGGTGATCCACGCCGGCCTGTACTACCCGCCGGGTTCGCTCAAGGCCCGCACCTGCGTCGAAGGGCGGAAGCTGCTCTACGAGCGCGCACAGCGGCTTGGCATCGCACACCGGCGCATCGGCAAGCTGGTGCTGGCCACGTGCGCGATGGAGCAACAGGTTCTGAACCGGATCTGCGCCAGAGGTATCGAAAACGGCGCTGGGGCGCTCCGGGTAATCGATACGGCCGAGATCGCCCGGCTGGAGCCCCGCGTGCGCGCGCTAGCGGCCTTGTGGTCGCCCGAAACCGGCATCGTGGACGCCCACGCGCTGGTGGACAGCTACCGTCGTGAGGCGCAAGACCACGGGGGACAGCTTGCACTGAGAACGCACGTCGTCGGGCTGGCGCGTTGTTCGGGATCCTGGCGAGTGCGCACGCGCTCGTCGAACGGGGACGTGTTCACCCTCGACGCCGATTTCGTGGTCAATGCCGCCGGCCTGGACGCGGATCGGGTCGCCTCGCTTGCGGGCATCGACGTCGCAATGGCCGGCTACCGGCAGCACCCGTGCAAGGGTGACTATTTTGCCGTCCGGATGCCCGGCGGCAGCGTGCGTCATCTGATCTACCCGGTGCCGGGTCGACACAGCCTGGGGATCCACCTGACGCTCGACCTCCAGGGCCGCTTGCGTGCCGGGCCTGACGTGCACTACGTGGCGGACATCGGCTACGACGTCGACCCGAGCAAGGCGGCTGCATTCGGCGACGCGCTGCGCCGCTACCTGCCCTCGGTTCGTGACGAGGACTTGAGCCCGGACTACGCCGGGATCCGACCCAAGCTGCAGGGGCCGGAGGATGCGGCGCGCGATTTCGTGCTCGAAGAGGCGAGCGGCCACGGCGCCCCGAGGCTGATCAACCTGGTTGGCATCGAGTCCCCGGGTCTCACTGCTGCCGAGGCGCTTGCCGCGCGCGTCGAGGCCCTGGTACGTGGCCATTAGGGGCCCTAGCCCGCGACGGCAATTGCCGCGTCCTGCGCCTTGGCATATACCGGGCCTTGCCATGCGAACGGCTTCGCCTTGATCCGGGGTTACCTTCGGCTAGCCCGCCCCAAGCACTGGGTAAAAAACCTCTTCGTTTTCATGCCGGTTCCCTTTGCTGTTGCAAGCGGCGCCGCATTGGATCCGAGGGCCTTCGCGCTGGGTCTGCTCGGCTTCTGCCTGACGAACTCCTCGGTATATGCGTTCAACGACGCGCGCGATGCCGAGCGCGACCGCATGCACCCGAAGAAGCGTGAACGTCCAGTAGCCGCCGGGGTGGTTTCGGTGCCCGGAGCCTACCTGCTGAGCCTGTCGCTCTTGGTCGCCGGCCTCGCCCTGGCGCTGGCTTCCGGAACCTGGGGAGCGCCCGTGCTGGTGGGTGTGTACGTCACGGTCAACCTGTTCTATAGCCTGGGCGCCAAGCACGTCGCTCTGCTCGACGTGTTCCTGCTGTCTTCCGGTTTCGTGCTGCGCGTCCTGCTCGGATGTGCCTTGCTGCAGGTGCGCGCATCCAACTGGCTCCTCCTATGCTCCTATGCGCTCGCGCTGTTCCTGGCGCTCGCCAAGCGGCGCGGCGACTTGGTCAAGGGTGTGGGGGGCGAACATCGTCCGGCGTTGGCGGGCTACAACACGAGCTTCCTCGATCACGCCATGGGCATCACCGCAGGCATGAGCATCATTGCCTACGCCCTTTACTGCCTTGAAGGCGTGGTGCTGATTCAGGGACGCGAGTTTGCTTCGCTGCCCTTCGTCGTGTTCGGCGTGCTCGAGTACCTGCGTGTGGCGCACGTACGCGGTGAGGGCGCGGCACCCACGGACCTATTGCTCTCCTCGCCGACGATTCTGATCAGCGGGCTGGGCTGGGCTGCCGCCATACTGTGGAGCGTACGTGGACCTTGAGGAGTCCCTGCTCTACTAGTACCGCTTGGCAAGCGGTGCTAGTGCTCGTACGAGGCGAGCTATTCTTGCACGGGCCCTTGGCGTAGCCGCGCGAAGAACGAGCTCAGCAGATCGGCGCATGACGTGGCGAGCACACCGCCGACCACGTCGAGGCGGTGGTTGAGGCGGGCGTCAGAGCCCAACCTGTACAGGCTCCGCAGCGCGCCGGCTTTGGGGTCGTCGCAGCCGTAGACCACGCGGGCGACACGGCTGTTGATCAGAGCCCCAGCGCACATGGGGCAAGGCTCGAGCGTAACGTAGACGCAAGCGCCGCACAGTCGCCAGCTGCCCGTGCGCACAGCGGCAGCCCGCAGCGCCACGATCTCGGCGTGGGCCGTCGGGTCTTGAGCGCGTTCGCGAAGATTGTGCGCGCAGGCCAGGACTTCGCCTCGCCGCGCGATCACGCAACCCACCGGGACGTCGCCCCCGAGCATGGCGAGCTCCGCTTGGCGGATGGCACAGCGCATCAGGCGCTCGTCCTCGGTCTGCTCGCCTGGATCCAATAACCCGCTCGCAACGTGTTTAGGGCCCGCGGGAGAATACCTCATCCATTTCGCCGGTTCCGACCACCGCTGGCTATGCTGCTCCTCCTCGAAGTATCCCCAATACTCCTCGTCGTCGCGCCTCGCCAGCGGCGCCGGTCCTCGCCCTGACGCGCGAGCTGTTCTTCCGCGGGCCCTTGGGACCCGTCCTTGCATGATCGACTCAAGCAATACGTCACCGATCCATCACGGACCAGCAGCATCCACCTTCATGGCGGACGCGCTGCTCCCCGGGCCCGTTGACACGCAATCCCCGGTCGCTAAGATGCCGCGGTTCGATTGCGGCCGTAGCTCAGCTGGATAGAGCGTCGGTCTACGGAACCGAAAGTCGGAGGTTCGAATCCTCCCGGCCGCGCCGTATGCCGTCCGCACGGCAATCCAGCTGCCGGCACGCTCTTTCGGGGCTTCGGGTCGGTTCAACAACGCCGGCTCAACAACAAGGCGGCGGCCGCGCGTGCGCAACAAGCCATCTTGAGCAAGTGCAGGTTTCGATCGCTGGTCGTAGCGCAAGTTTCGTCTCTGGTAAGGGCTACCGGTTCGGGCTACCATGCAGCTCCGTTCCGTCCTTAAGGGTGAGATGATGCGCGCTCAGACTGGCTTTTTCTCAGGTTTTCTGGCGGTTGTTTGTACGAACGGGTTGGCGGCCGGCTGCACTGTCGAGCCGGTCACGCCGAGCGCAGGCGGCCGCGCCGGCGTGCGCGGCCTTGGCGGCCAGGGTGGTGTGCCCGGGTTTGCCGGCGCTAGCGGTTTGGGCGGGCTCGGGGGCATTCCTGGCCTCGGGGGCATCTCGGGCCCGGGCGGCACGCCCGGTCTCGGGGGCGTTCCTGGCCCGGGCGGCACGCCCGGCCTCGGGGGCGTTCCCGGCCTGGGCGGTATTCCCGGCCTCGGAGGCGGTATCGCCCCTGGACCCACCGGCTGCCCGAGCGGCACGCACCAGTGTTTCGGCCTGTGCGTGTCGCTCGCCAACGACATCGCCAACTGCGGAGCCTGCGGGTTGATCTGCAAACCAGGAACCGTGTGCATTGGAGGCGCCTGCACGTGCGCGGCGCTGCCTGGCGGTCCAATCCGGGACTGCCCGAACGCGTGCACCGACACGACGCTGGATCCGCTCAACTGCGGTGGCTGCGGTCGCGAGTGCGGCTTTGGCGCGGTCTGCGTCAACGGTCGGTGCCAGTGCGGCCCCGGCACCAGGATGTGCAGGCAGGGCAACGATACCCATTGCATCATGGGCAACATGCAGAACGACGTGAACAACTGCGGTATGTGCGGCAACCGCTGCCCGCTGGGGGCCAACTGCGTCGGTGGCACGTGCGAGTGCGGGCCGGGCCAGATGGCCTGCGATCTAGCCTGCGTGGATACGACCAACAATCCCTTGCACTGCGGGGGCTGCAACCAGGCGTGCCCACCCGGCGCAAGGTGCAACAACGGGGTGTGTCGCTGCTTCATGGGCACCAACCGCTGCGGCGGAACCCAGCAGGGCGGCGGTGCCTGCGTCAACCTGCAGATCGACGCGAATCACTGCGGCATGTGCGGCAACACCTGCGCCGGCGACCGCGTGTGTGTCAACGGTCAATGCCGCTGCCCCCCGGGCACGATGCCTTGCGGGCAGCCGGCCAACGGCAACTGCGTGCTGGGCAATATGCAGACCGATCCGAACAACTGCGGCCGCTGCGGGCGTCACTGTGCCCTGGGTGCGAGTTGCTTCGCCGGGCAATGCCAATGTCTGCCTGGCCAGCAGGTCTGTGCCCGACGGGCCGCCATGGGTGGCGAGCCGGCGCTGCCTGGCGAATGCGCCAACACCTTGATCAGCACCGAGCACTGCGGCCCCAACTGCCGCCCCTGCGTGCCCGGCGCGCTCTGCCAGAACGGACAGTGTACCTGTCCGCCCGGGCTCACCGAGTGCCATCCGGACGGCTGCATGGACCTGAATACGAGCCCGCAGGACTGCGGTCGCTGCGGCAACACATGTACAGGAGGCCAGCAGTGCCTCAACGGACAGTGCCAGTGTCCGCCGGGGCGCGTGCCGTGCGGCAGGATGGGCCCCCAGCAGGGCTGTCGCCTGATGATGAGCAACGCGTTCAACAACGATCCGCTCAACTGTGGCGCTTGTGGCAACATGTGTCCGATCAACGCCCAGTGCCGCCAAGGCATGTGCCAGTGTCCACCCGGTCTCTTAGACTGCGGCAACCGTTGCGCGCTTCCAGGGCACTGCCCGGTGTACGAGCAGTGCGATCGGAACTTTGGCGGAATGGCGGCCACGATCTGTCAGGCGAACCGCCAGGGCAATCCACTCTGCGGCCAGGGCGAGGAGTGTTGCATAGCTCGGCGCAACGGTGGCGGCGCGTGGTGCGCGGCCTTCTGCGAGGGTCCTGGCGAGTGCCCGTCACCACCGCCCGGCTCTACCGCCAAGGCCATGTGCTCGATCCAACAGGGTCGCTGTTACCTGAGCTGCGATTCCCCCACCGCAATCTGTCCCGTGGGCATGGAGTGCGTGACCAGCAACCTATTCGGTCACCGCATCTGCGCCTGGAACTAAGGGCCCTAAGGACCCTAAGGCAGCTTTCAGCTGAGCGACGACGTGATCTTGCCGGTCAACGACTGCGCGGCTTCGGGCTCCAATTTGCCCGCCCTCCAGCCGATGCCAAGGCCGGTGCCGTCGGGGAAGCGAGGGATGATGTGGAAGTGAACATGCATCACCTCCTGGTGTGCAATCGTTCCGTTGTTTTGCAGCACGTTGAAAGCTCGCGCCCCAGTGGCGGCCAGCAGGGCACGTGACAGCCGGGGCAGCACCCGGCCGATGGCTGCGGCGGATTCGTCGGAAAGCTGGTCCAGGGTTTGCGCTTCCTGCTTCGGGATCACGAGCGTGTGCCCCGGCGACAGGGGAGCGATGTCGAGAAAGCCAAGCACATGCTCGTCCTCGTACAGCTTGTAGCAGGGCAAGTCGCCCGCGATGATTCTGGAGAAGACCGTGCCCATGGCTGCCAACCTCCGTTGCGGTCTGTGACCATAACACCCGGCGTTGTGTTCCTTCAAACGGCCGTGTTCCTCCGAACAGCCGTGTTCCTCCGAACAGCCGTGTTCTACCGAACGGCTGCTCTTTCGTGACGGAGGGTACTACTCGGATGGGACCGATGGTGGGGGGGGCGGCAAGGCTTGCTCGAGCAGCCAGGCCTCCGTCGAGATGAACTCGACTTCGCTGCTGTCGCTGGCGAGCAGATCGGGGTGATCGGTGACCACGCGTGTTGCCCCCGCACTTTTGGCCGCAGCGCTGAGGGCCGGTTCCCACGCCTCCGCGGGGTGCTCGGTGGGGTCCTCGATCACTTCGAGGTAGCCAACGATCAGCTTCATCTGTGCGGCGACCGCCTCGTCCCGGAATTCGGGCAGGGCACGAAGCATCGCCTCCACGCGCTCGAGCAGCCAGCCCGTGGCGTGTACCTTGACCGTGGCGCGGCTCAAGGCGCGCTGTACGACGCGATCCGGGGCGCTGCCCGGCGCCACGGAGGCATTCACGAATACGTCGGGACCGAGGACCAACTGCACGCGCGACCCATTACACCAGGACTGGACTATGCCTGCTCCCGACTCTCACCGATCTTCTCGAAGAACAGGTCTTCGATGACCTGTTGGGCCGTGCCCCACAACAGGTTCTTGTCCGAGCACTTGCCGAAGATCCCCAATGGGATCTGGAAACCACCCTTGTCCCTGCGCCCGCCACCGTAGTAGCGACCGGCCTTGTCCGCACCGAACATGTCCTTCAGCCATTGGTCCGGATCGACCGTGTTGCTCGTCGTGCGCATGGAACCATCGACTGTACAGCCGCCCACGATGCCATAGACAAGCGCTGTATCCACGCCTTCGCGTCGCAGCAGGTAGTCGGCGGCTTCCCCGATGCCGTCGCGGTCCTCTTCGCGCACGTAGCCCACGCCCGCAATCATGTAGGTCCCCTTGATGATCTTGCGATCGAGCGCAACGTGCAGGATGTCCATGCTCTTGGACGAGATCGACTGCTGCGAGATCGTCATCAGCAGCTCGCGATCCACGTGCGGTGCGAGAAAAGCCGAGGCCTTGAAATCGATGGGACGAGCCCCAAGAAAATCGTCGGTGTCTGCTCGGATGCCGTGCATGAGTGCGGTCGCCAGTTTTGCGCTTTCCTGCGAGCCGGCTTCCAGTGTAGTGGAACCGTCAGCAAAGTACTCGCAGTAGATTGCACATGTTGAACCCGCATCCTCCCGGATGTCCACAAACTGACCGGAGATGGGACCCAAACGTCGATGATGATCCACCATGCTCACCAGCGAGGTGCCTTCGGGCAAGCTCACGGGTAGTTCGGGTGATTGGGTGTCCACCAGGCAGAAGCCCGCGTAGCGACTGAGGTCGGTATCCGTCTTCCACTGCACCATGTCGATATCCAGCTGCTTGACGAGCGCTTTGTTTTCGTGGTGCGAGAGGTCTTCGAAGTGGATGATGTCGGCGTCCACAGCGAAGTGCTGGCAGATATGGCGCTGAGCGAGCGCGCTGCCAATGCTGTCGGGATCCGGATAACCCTTGATGAAGATCGCCAGCGCCTTGCCCTCGTACCGGCGCAGCACCGTCTCCAGTTTTCGCACGGGTCGCTCTGCGTCCGCCGTGAGCTTGGCAGCCTCCGTTGCGGCCGACTGGGTGGCGGCAGGTCGGCCGTTGCTGCTCGCCTTGTCGGGATCCGAACGAGCCTTTTTTCGGCGTGCTTGTTGGCCAGCCACCTGCGTAGACTTCGGAGTTTGCATATGACCAATTATACCATCGTGAGTCGCCGCCTGCGCAAGCGGCGGGTTTTGCGCGGCTTGCGCTCCCAGCAGCCAATTGTAGGCAAACGTGTCAGTTACAGCCAAGCAAGTATGTTCGAACAGAAACGACGACACCAGTCGAAAGATGAACCCAAGCTGGATTTCTGCGTTCGGGTGGGATAACCATCACCATGCCTATCAAAATCCTCACCCTCAATATCTGGCATGATGCGGGACCCTGGCCGGCACGGGTCTCGCTGATCCGGCACTGGCTCGAGCGCTTGGATCCGGATCTCATTGCGCTTCAGGAGGTCGTGCGTGGCGAAGGCTTCGACCAGCTCGCTCAGGTAGTGCAGGGGCGCTCCTACCATCTTGACTTCGTGAAGGCGATCCCGTTTTGGAAGGAGCCAGCACTCGCGTTTGGCAACGCGGTGGCGAGTCGTTGGCCCGTGCGTTCGCGCCACGAGCTGCGTCTACCGGACTGCACGGACTACCAGCTACGCGCAGCGCTCACAGTTGGAATCGAGGCACCCTGCGGTACGTTGTTCTTCACCTCGACACACCTCGACTGGGAGCACGATCGCGGCGACGTCCGCGAGCAGCAGGTCATGGCCCTGTACGACCATGTGGCCGGTCTTCAGGGGCGCTCCGGCTTTCCACCGATCATAGCTGGGGACATGAATGCGGAACCCGGCTCGGATGAGATCCGCTTCCTGACCGGTCTGCATTCCCTCGGAGGGCGGCGCGTCTATATGGTGGATGCCTGGCGTGCAGCGGGAGATGGCGGCCCAGGCTATACTTGGTCGAACCGAAACGCGTACGCTCGGGCCAACCTCGAGCTCGATCGCCGCATCGACTACATCTTCGCAGGTACGCCGCGTGACGATGGCCTCGGTCACGTTGAACGCTGTCAGGTCGTTTGCGACCAGGAACAGGCTGGCGTTTGGCCCAGCGATCATTTTGGCATCTACGCCGAGCTGCGCCTCGACCCACGGCCGCCGGGCACTCGTCCCGCCTGGCGCGCGTCCCAGCCCTAGTGTCCTGTATCCGAAATCCCGCACATAATTCGCCGGCCCTTGACACCGCTCACGCCATCGATCGCCGTTTGGCTATCTCCTGGAAATAGCGATGCACTGCATCGACATTGAACCGCAGTCTGCGTCGATTCGATGACCCGAGCGTCGCCAATTGCTCGCCGACTTATGTACGTAATCACGGATACAGGACACTAGCTAGGAGGGGCGGGAGCGTGGGTCGTCGCGTCGCGCAGCGAGGGTAAGTGCCTGCTCGATGAGTTGCTGGGCGCCCTGGGCGAGCAGCTCCTCGGCCAGTTGTTCGCCGAGCGCGCGAGCCTGCGCGCGTCCGTCCTCCATACCGAGAACGCGCTTGCCGTGCGTCGTCAGATACCGCTCGCCGTTGGTCGAGGCGACCAGCGCGCTCATCCGCAGGCAGCTTCCAGCCTCGAAGTGGGCGTAGCCAGCGAGCGGGACGTTACAGTCGCCCCCGGTACGTCTCAGAAACGCGCGCTCTGCGGTGATGGCGAGCCGCGAGGGTGCGTGCTCCAGGCACGACAGCAGCTCGAGCGTGGGCTTGTCGTCGCTTCTGGCTTCGAGCGCCAGAGCGCCCTGGCCAACGGCCGGGATGCAGACGGCGGGTGGCAGCGGCCACAGCGGCCGGTCGTGCAGGTTCAGCCTGTTCAGGCCGGCGTACGCCAGCACGATCGCAGCGTAGCGACCCTGCTCGAGCCGGTGCAGGCGGGTGTCGACATTGCCGCGTAGCAGGGCGTAGTCGAGATCGGGTCTGTGCCGGCGCAGCTGACAGATACGCCGCGCCGAGCTCGTGCCGATTCGCGCTTCAGCAGCGAAGTCGTCGAGTTCGGATCCGTGCGCGGAGACCAGCACGTCGCGCGCATCCTCGCGTTCGGGCACGGCCGCGATTTCGAGCCCCGGTGCGAGCTCGGCGGGCACATCCTTGAGCGAGTGAACGGCCAGATCGGCCTGACCGTCACGCACGGCAGCCTCGAGCTCGCTTACGAAAAGCCCCTTGCCTCCGAGCTGCGCAAGCGGGACGCTCGTGATGCGATCGCCCCGGGTCAGCATCGGCACCAACGCTACCTCGATGCCCGGATGGTGATTACCAAGCTGCCGGGCGACCCAGCGGCTCTGCGCGATCGCCAGAGCGCTCTGGCGTGTTGCAATGCGCAGCGTCATGTTTCCCCGTCCCGTCCAACGGCTTTGAGTATGGGAGCGGTCTCGTGGTAGGCTTCTGCGGGATCGCTCGCCTTGCGCCGTTCTGAAGCACGGGTGCCCGAGGCATGCTCTGGCAGCGGCAGATCGAAGAGCGTACGAGCCGCTTCGATAAGTGCGGCTTCTTCATTGCGCTGGGTACTGTGCTTCAGTCGCGTGATGGCGTGATGCAGCAGCTTCTTGGTCAAGGTATCGGCCATGCGGTAGAGCGACTCCCGATCGGTGTCGTTCAGGCTCGAGAGCTTCAGCGCGGTTCGTTCGATCTCGGCAGACAGCACACTGCGGAACCGTTCGCGCAACGCAACGATGGTGGGCGTCAGCTCGAGTGAGTGTCGCCATAGCTCGTAGCGCTGTACTTCGGCTTCGACGATGTCCTCGGCAGCCTGTACTTCGCCCTTTCGAGCTTGCAGGTTTTGCTCGGATACGCTCTTCAGATCGTCGATGTCGTAGAGGAAGACGTTCTGCAGCAGTCCGACTCGCGGTTCTATGTCCCTTGGCACGGCGATGTCGATCAGAAAGAGGGGGCGAAAGCGTCGAATGCGGGCGACCTCGGTCATCAGCTCGTGCGTGATCACGAAGCCCGCATGCGCAGTGGACGACAACACGACGTCCGCGTCGTGGAGCTCCGAAGTCAGCTCCGACAGAGGGCGCGCCGTGCCGCGGACCGTTTGTGCAAGCCGGTCTGCGCGCTCTTTGCTGCGGTTGAGGACGACCAGCGAGGCGCCCTGATTCGCAAGACTACGCGCGGCCGCCTCAGCCATCTCGCCCGCCCCGAGCAAGAGCGCCTTTCTGCTCGCGAGGTCGGCGAAGATCTGTCCCGCAAGCTCGGTCGCGATGGAGCTCACGCTGATGTGACCGCTTGCCAGAGCTGTTTCGGCGCGCACCCGCTTCGCCACCGCGAAGGCGTGGTCGAAGCAGCGCCCCAAGACTGTACCCAGCGTGCCCGCCCTGCGAGCACACTGCCGTGCCTCCTTGACTTGACCGAGGATCTGCGGTTCGCCCAGCACCATAGAGTCCAGTCCCGACGCGACCCTGAACAGGTGCCTGACAGCGTCGCGACCCTGGTAACAGTACGTGTGCTGCTCGAGTTCGGCGAACGGCGATCTCCGAGCGAAGTACTCATGGACGTGCGGGACAGCCTCGTTCACGTCGGCCGCTGCTGCGATGAGCTCGACGCGGTTGCACGTCGATAACAGCGCCGCTTCGGTCAACCTGACGCGTTCGACCACTTCCCCCAGTTGCTCGGCGCTCGCCGGCGCGGCGAGGCGTTCACGAACCTCGACCGGCGCCGTGTGATGAGACAGCCCAACCACCACGAGCTCGCTGGCCAAGCTATGACCCCCCCACGTCACGCAAGACATAACCTCCAAGGGCTGCCAGCGAGCACAGGAAGCCGAGCACCGTTCCGATCGCTGCCCGCCGCCCGCGCCATCCTGCGGCGGCTCTGGCGAGCAGCACGCTGCCGAAGAACAGCCAGGCTAGGATGGCGAGTCCCTGCCCGGCCGATAGCAAGCTTCCGGCAGTATTGAGGCGTGTGGCCCACACACTGCCGGTGACTACGCCCACGGTGAATAGCGTGAACCCGATGGTGACTAGTCGCAGCCCGAGGGAGTCCAGCACATCGAGCGGCGGCAGGGCATGCAGCAGCCTGCCGACGCGTTTGCGGCGCAGCAGCTCTTCCTGCAACACGTAGGCGATGGCCGCCGCGAAGGCCAGGGCGAACGCTGCCATTCCGAGCACGTTGACGCCGATGTGGACCGGCAGCAACAAAGAGCGCATTTGGGACGGGACATGGTGCGCTTGACCGGGAAGACCTGCCCCCAAGAACAGCAACAGGCTCAGCGGCGTGACGATGGCGCCGAGGACCGGCAGTCGGTGCTTGCGCATCGAGACGAGGTACGCGAGCGGAATCAACAGGGAAAGCCAAGCAAGCGCAAGCCGTATGCCCTCCAGCATCCCCTGACTGCTCAGCGCCGAAGTCACGACGAAGCCGGCATGTACCAGCAACGAAGCGGCGAGTGAGCAGGTTCCCCACCGTTCCAGACGGCGGCCGCCTCGTGCAAGGAAGCCTAGGTACGACGCGGTCGCCACGAGGTACAGGACTGCCGCGCAAAGAAACGCTAAGCTCGTGCCCATCGGGAAAGATCCACCGCTGCGATCAACTCACTTCAAAGAGTTGAGCAAGCTCATCATCGTCCGGGGCGTCCCCGCCATGCAGCTCGTCGTCCGGGACGTCCACGCCACGCACCTCGACCCCTCCGCCCGCAGCCTCGATCGGGTTGCGCACCAGTGTAGCCACGAAGCCCTCGACGACGCGGTAGGCGTCATCTTCGACGATGAGCGAATCCGCGCAGTGCTCTCCTCCGAGCTCGGCTATCTGCGCCAAGTCTTTGACTTTGCCGAGCAATTGGGGCTGATCGCCAGCGCCCCCGACGTCCTCCACGATGTAGATGGCGCTTTCGAGCAAAAAGCCGCGAGCGTGCGCGGGAACCGACATGATCGTCCCGTTCAACTCGATCTTCCCGTCGGACAACCAAGCGTCTACGGTCTGCTGGGGTAGGAATGCGCGGTTCGGACGCATGCGGTGCTCTAGCACTAGCACGCTGGGTCAGAGGCCGGTAGCCGAGGCCTTCGCCGATTGACAGCCACGGTTGCGATCCTTACTTTGCCCCCACAGGAGATACGAGATGGTTTCCGACAATGTGCTCGCAGCAGACAATGTGCTCGCAGTAAACGACGCCAACTTCCAACAGGAGGTGCTCGACGTCTCCACACCGGTCCTCGTAGATTTCACCGCGGGCTGGTGTCAACCGTGCAGGGTGGTAGCTCCCCTTGTTGCGCAGTTGGCAACAGAGTACGAGGGCCGCGTCAAGATAACCAAGCTCGACATCGACGAGAGCCCAACCACGGCGCAGCGATTTGGTGTCCGCGGGGTACCGACACTCATGGTGTTCAAGGACGGGCAGGTCGTGGACCAGCAGGTGGGCGCCGTGCCCAAGACAAGAATCGCGTCGATGCTCGACCGCTCCCTGAGCTAGTGCTAGTCCCGCCGGGCTGCGGCGACCCGCTTGGGGGCGGCTGCGACCAGACCCACGCGACGTCCCAGGTCCGACGTGAAGATGCCGGTTGGGTCGTATCTTGCCTTGGTTTCGAGCCAGCGATCGAGTTGCGGATACATGGCGCGGAAGGTCTCCGGTGCAAGGTAGGAGTCCTTGCCAAGGTAGATGCGTCCTCCGGCGTCCAGCACCATCCTGTCGAGCCGTTGCAGCAGCGACACGGTGTGGTCGCGAATCGGGAAATCGATGGCAAGCGTATAACCCTCGCGCGGGAAGGAAAGCGCTCCGGCGCTCTCTTTTCCGAGCCGCTTGAGCACGTTCAAGAAAGGCAGCTCGCCGGCCGACAGGATGGTGTCGAGCAGCGGACGTAAGACCGCCGGCCCGCCGCTGCACGGAACCACGAACTGGTATTGTGTGAAGCCGCGCCGCCCGTAACCCCGGTTCCAGTGCGCGAGCTTGTCGAGCGGAAACATGAAGCTCTCGTAGTGGCCGAACGTCGGCGCGCCCTTTTGCATGCGTTGGATGATGCCGTTTACCAGACGCATGCTCCAGGGATTCAGCGTCTGCTCTGGAAGCTCGAACGGCAGCGTGAGCTGCGGTGGCCCCGCGATGCGCAGCGCGTCCGCCGCGAGCCTGGAGGGCAGCTCGTCGAGGCCGGCGTGATCGCCCACCGTGAGCACCCCGCGACCCAAGCTGGAGCCGGTGGCAAAGACGTCGAGGGTGGCGACCGAGTAGGGGAAGACCCGATCGTACTCGTCGAGCGCGGCCAACATGGCCTCGAGGTTGCCGGCCGGGATCGATTTCTGACGAAAGTAGGTGGTCTCGATCCTGCGCAGCCGGATCGTCGCGCTCAGCACGATGCCGAGCAGCCCCATGCCGCCGAAGGTTGCCCAAAAAAGCTCTGCGTTGTGGCTTCGGCTCGCGTTCGCGATTTCTCCGCTCGCGAGCAGCACGCTCATGGAGTCCACCGAGCTGCTGAAGGAGCCCTGGGCGTGGTGGGCCTTGCCGTGGACGTCGTTGGCGATGCAGCCTCCGACGGTGACGAGTTTCGTGCCCGGGGTGATCATCGGAAACCACCCGCGCGGCGCGAAGTCCTCGATGATGCGGGCCAGGCTTGTGCCCGCCTCGCAGGTCAAACGACCGTCGTGCTCGTCGAAAGCCAGGTAGCGGTCGAGCCGGGTCATCCCCAGGACCTGGCCGCCCGCGTTGATCGCCGCGTCACCGTAGCTGCGACCAAGGCCGCGCGCGATCGTGCCCGATCGATCGAGCCGGGCGGCGACCTCCGCGGGCGTTTCGGGCTCGGTCAATCTGCAATCGGCGCGCACGTTGGCGCCCCAGCCGGAAAGACGCGTGAGCGAAGCGCTCCGCCGCCGGGCGCTCTCGCCCGGACGCTCGAACTCATCGGACATATGCGCAGCCAAAGCGAAAAGCCTGCGGGGGTCCGGCCTTCTAGGGTGCGGGGTTGCAGGGCAGGGTCGCGCCGCCTCCGAAGCCCGCGAAACCGCCCAGGCCAGCCACGCACGCGCCCGTGGCGTCGAAGCCTCCACAGATACCTTGCGGCGTGCAGCAGCCCACGGGACTTGTGCGGCCGCCCGGACACTGCGGGGAAATCAGCTTGCCATCGACACAGACGCGATTAGGCAGCTGTACCCCGCATTCGCCGGAAGCCGTGCAGCAGGGCGCAAACGGCAACATGGCGCCGGAGCTGACCGTGCACGTGGCCATGGCGCATCTGACCATGGCGTTGCCGTCGCAATCGCGTACGAGGGATTGCGATGCGCTGGGCGCGAGGCACATGTTGTTCGCTCCGTCCCATACCCCGCACAGGTTGTCGGCGGCGCAGCAACCCACGGCCTGCGCCTGGTCGGGGCAGTCCGGATCCAGGATCGCGGAAGCCACGCAGTGTCCGTTGAGGATCAATCCGCATTCACCGCCCGACGTACAACAGCGAGGTCTGCGACCGGCGTTCGGGTAGGGCCGCGGGCGAGTCGTCGATCCCCGCGCCTCTGGGCACAGCACGCCGGCACAGGCAAATGGCCGAAGGTTGCCCGTGCAATCCGTGGTGTAGGCAGACCCCACGTCCAGCAGGCACTTCGTTCCGCTGGACGATGGCCGGCCGCAGTAGCCTTCGGCGGTGCAGCAGCCTCCAGGACAGGCCGCATGGACGAGACCGGGTTGCATGCAGCCTGTGGGCGAGAACTCGGGGCCGGGGTAGCCGCCGAGGGAAGCTCCCAGCCGCACGCCGCAGCTTCCACCGGGCAGGCAGCACGGAGCCGCGCTCCCGGCGGGTGGCGCGCATTGGTTCGCTTCGCAGTAATGGGCTCCATCGCAGCGCTGTTCGACCACCGGCGTGCTGCTGCCCGGTGCGCCGCCGAAGCCAGGAAACCCTGGATAGCCGGGGTATACCGGATAGCCGGGGTAAGGACCCTGGGTGAGCGTCACGCACCTGCCGTCGCCCGGGAGGAAACCGCACGTGCCGTTGGACTTGCAGCAGCCTGGACCGGGGCCCGTGTGGGCGCACCGGGGCTCGACCCCGGATGCCTCTACGCAAGCGCCACGCTCGCCCCGCACGCCACAGGTCTCGTCCGCCAAGCAGCACGCCCCCAGCCCCTCTATGCCCGGGTCGGCACACATCTTGCCGCCGCAATCGTGCGGGCTTCCCCCCGGTGAAGCCGGGTAGCCCGCAAGACCGAGGCCGCCCCCAACGCCAAAGCCCGCAAAGCCAAGCACGCCGCTGAACCCCGGCCTGCCGCCGCCGATGGTGCCGCCACGACCCCCGAAACCTACGGAGCCGCCGGCGCCGCCACGACCACTTGCCGCCATGCCGCCGCCGTCCGGGTTCGGTCCGCCTGCGTCGGGAACAGCAGCGTCCGCGCCCCGCGCGCCGCCGCTTGCGGTGGAGGCGTCTCCCATCGCTCCCCCGCCACCGTCTTGAGCCCCGCCCATCCCGCCGGCTCCGCCGGAGTCGCCGCCGCCGCCATCCAGGGCCACGGCGCCATCCGGGCTTAGCGCTGGCGCCACGCTCGTATCGCCGCAGCCGGTGCCCAGCAGCGCTGTCACCACCGCAGCCACAGCAAGCTGCCTGCTCCCTCCACGTGCTTGCACGACACGCAACTCTCCCATCACGCCACCTCCAAGTCTGGACCGGTGCCCCAAGCTTGCCAACGTGCAGGGTCCCTGGCAAGTCGGGATCGAGACGCTGACCCAACCCCGGCTTGCGCTGTCCCACTTCCGGGTCAGCCGTGGGCACGCAGGGTCATGGCCGCGAAGACGAGGTCCGGATCATGCCACCACAAGCAGCCGCCAAAGCGCTTGCCACGCCGACCCAGGCGCGGCACATCCACCAGCAGCTCGACCTCGAACGCGTCGTGGCCGACGTGCACTTGGACATCGTGAAAGCCGACCCACGCCCCGGTCACGGGAAACTGCATCTTGTAAAACGCCTCGCGCGCGCAGAAAAGCGCGGTGGCCCTGGCGTCGCGCTCGGCGGTTCCCAGCTCGTCGAGGCACGCGATTTCGGCGTCAACAAGGACCTGTCGCCATAGCTTCGGCGTGAATCGGCCTCGCGCCTCCACATCGAGTCCGATGCCGGCGTATACGGAGTCGGGACCGACCGCGGCAGCGCAAAACGAGCGCGTATGGCTGATGCTGCCGACGCCGCCCCTGGGCCAGACGGGGGCCCGCTTGGGACCGATGGGCAGCGCGACGCCATGGATGCCCAGCAGCGCTAGCGCAGCGCGCGCGCAGTGGCGCCCCGCAGCGAACTCGCGCCTGCGAACCTGCGCCACCAAGCCCAGGCTGGATTCTTCCTCGGGCAGCAGCGCGCAAAGCGGCAGGGGCTTGCCGCGCAGCTGCACGCAGGCCACATCGGCAGGCACGATCGATCGCCAGGGCGGCATGCTGGGCAGGCTAGCCCGCATCGGACACCAGCTTCGAGCTCGAATGCTCGAGGGCTGGCAGACCGAGACTCGAACGGGGGCCTTGACCGGGCTTCGCGGGGGGACCCATCATCGGACTCCTTGCGCGACCGACGCCGCTCGGCAACGGCACGGCGGCGCAGGAGGTGCACCTCCATGTATTGCCTGACATGTATTGTGTGACATGCATTGTGTGACATGTATTGTCTGAACTACGGCGATCCGGACGAAACCGTTCAGGTGCAAACTCGAATCCGAGATCGCTGTTTCGTTCTGGTGCATGCCTGCCGGGGCGGCGGCTCATCTTTGTTGCGTGCAACGGCGGCGTGAGTTGGGGGCGGGCCGCCCTGTGGGGCAGCGTCGGCCTGACCTGTCTGTTGCTGTTGGCCCTGGCGCGGGGGGCTGGCTCGGGCGCCGCCCCCTCCACGCTCGCGCTGCTTCTGGCGCTGGCCTTCGTTCCCTACGCTTGGCTGGCTTCGAGTGCGGAGCTGGTCGCGCCTCGCGAGGCCCTCGGCCTCGGGTTTGCCGCCGCAGCGATCGCGGGGACGGCCCTCGTGCTCGCCCCGGTGTCGCTTTCGGACGACGTGTACCGCTACCTGTGGGACGCGCGGGTGACCCTCAGCGGGCACAACCCCTATGCCCACGCGCCGGTCGACCCGGTGCTCGCGGCGCTGCGCAACGCCGACTGGCAGCGCATCAACCACCCCGAGGTGCCAACGGTCTATCCCCCCCTGGCAGAGGCGTTTTTCGTCCTTTGCGCAGCGCTCTGGCAAGACGTGCGCATCTTCAAGCTGATGGCGCTGGTGCTGCACCTGCTGAGCGCCATGCTGGTCTTTGCGGCGGCCACCGAACGCGCGACGCGTGCCGCGCTGCTGTGTGGCCTCAACCCGCTGGCGCTGACCGAATCGGCCCTGGGGGGTCACGTCGACACGGCCGTGGCGTTGACCCTGGT
Source organism: Pseudomonadota bacterium (assembly GCA_022361155.1). Lineage (NCBI taxonomy): Bacteria > Pseudomonadati > Pseudomonadota > Pseudomonadota bacterium. Next base: position 5,103 of record JAKSBK010000556.1, on the reverse strand, counting down.
CGCGTTTGTCCTTGCGCTCGGGTCCGGTCGGCCAGGCTCCAGTGCACTGCTCCTGGGCATCGCGAGCGGGCTGAAGCTCGTGGGGCTCGCGCTCGTGCCTCTGCTGGCGCGGGCGGGCGGGCGGGCGTGGCTCCTCGCGCTCGGCTTGTCGCTCGTGGCCTTCGCGCCCTTCGCGATGGAAGGGCACGCCGGCACATCCTCCGGCCTCGGGCACTACGCGCAGCGCTGGCGAGGAAACGAAGCCGCTTTCGCGTTGCTGGATCGCCTGACCCGTGGCCTGGTCGACGCGGCTGCCGATGCTCGCCGCTCGCCGCCCGGGCAAATCGAGCTGCGCGAGCTTCGTACGCTGCTGGCGCGCCTGCGCTCCAGCGCGCTCGATCCCCATGCAGTGCTGGTCGGGGAAAAGAAGCAGCTTGGCGACGTTGCGCTGCTGCCACGGCATTATGTGGCGGGGTTGCTGGCGCGCCTGCTCGCGCTCGCGCTGCTGCTCGGCTACGCCATGTGGGCCGCCCGTTGTGGCTGCGACGCGGTGCTGGCCACCCGCAACCTCGTGCTCGTGGTGCTCCTGCTGTCGCCTCAGGTGCATCCCTGGTACCTGGTGTGGTTGATCCCGCTCGAGGTCATGGCTCGGCGAACCGCCGGGCTGGTCTGGTCGGCGACCGCCGCACTGGCTTATGCCCCCCTGGATGGCTGGGTCCTCGCCCACCGTTGGACCGAGCCGGCCATGTTGAAGACACTGGAATATGCGCCCGTGCTCGCCGTGATGGCCTTCGAGTCGCAGTGGCTGCGGCGGTACCTCACCGGCAGGCCCTTGCCGCTGAGGTAGGAAAAGTAGGCATATGCGCGTTGACCGGCCTGCGCTGACGATCTACCCTGCCATATCAGCCCTGGCGGGGCTGACCAGCATCAACAGCCTGTCAGGCTTTGGCCGGGATAGCGGTTCGCGCCCCTGTGGAGTGCCATGGCGGAACTTTCCAAGCATGGAATCGGCGTGAGTGACTCAAACCAGGAAAACGACAAGACGGTGGTCATGTCGGCCGCCGAGATCCTAGGCGCTCAGGCGGATGTCGCCAAGCAGACGGCCAAGCAGGCCGAGGGGAACGGCGCCGATCTATTGTCGCTTGAGCGTGGGGTTGATGCCAAGCAGGCGAAAAGCGGCACGTCCGGCGATCCTCCCCTACCGCCGCCTCCGCGGGTTCCGTCGACTCCGGCGGCGCGGCCTGGCGTGTCGCGCTGGCAAGAGGGTGAAGAGGGCGAGGAGGAGCACACGACGCTTTACCGCCGGGATGAGGTCTTTGAGCGCCCGGGCGGCCTGCCGCGGCCCGCCGCGGGTCGTCCTGCGACGTCACCTGGGATGCCCGCGGCGGCGCGTGCCAAACCGGCGGCCACGCCGGCCGCCAAGGCGGTGCCTTCGCCCACCGTAACGGTCTCGCGCGACGCGTTCAAGCCGGACGGCCAACTCAAGCGCTGGGTGGTTCCGGTGGGGGGCGGCGCGATCGTACTGGCCGCAGCCATCGCCATTTTCGCTGCAGGTGGAGAAGAGGAGACCGCGCCCGCGACGCCGGCCGCGGCCGTTAGTGAGCCCGAGGTCGTGGAAGAGGAAACGCCGGCCGCAACCCCCATTGCACGCAGCGGCTCGGACGAGCACGGCGCCGGCGAGCACGGCGCCGGCGAGCCCATCGCTGCCGGCACGCACGACCCGGAACAGTCTGCCCCGGCGGCTCGTACCGAGCGCCGTTCCGCTCGTTCCGAGCGGGCCGCTTCGAGGGCCAGGTCCAGCTCGCGTAGCAGCCGTCGTCGCAGTGCCTCCGCGCGTCCGAGCCGGGAGGAGCGACGGCGAGAGCGTCGCGCCAGTCGCCGTGAGGCGTCACGGACCCCCGAGCCCAAAGCCGCTGCCCCCCGCCGCCCGACTGCACAGGAGGAGGTCGCCAAGTGGAAGAGCGAGGGCCTGGCGCACTACAAGGCTGCACGCTACCAGGAGGCGGCCGATGCCTACCGCCGGGCGGTAAGGCGAAGCCCGTCCGACCCAGGAGCGCACGGCGGGCTGGGCGCTTCGAAGCTGGCCCTGGGGGACGCGCGTGGCGCCATCAAGGCATACCAGCAGGCCATACGCCTCAGCCCCAGCTCGGGCTTTTATGCGGCGCTCGGGCGCGCGTACTACATTCTTGGTGATCGCGGTAAGGCGACCAACGCGTACCGCAAGGCCCTGCAGGCCGATCCCGAGAATTCCAGAGCGCGGGCGGCGCTGGATCGTCTGGAGCGCTAGTACCGCATCGGCCGGCGACTTCGCGCTGCACGGCCCGGCGCTTGCTGCGTCGTGGTGTTCGGTTTCTGCTTGCTAGGCGAGGCGTTGTTCGTACACTGCGTGCCCCACGGTGACGACGGGATTCGAGCGATGGCGACCAAGTACGCTGTGATCAAGTCGGGGGGCAAGCAGTACCGGGTGTGCGAAGGCGACCGCATACGCGTGGAGAAGCTGCCGGTACAGGTAGGCGGCGCCGTGGACTTCGACGAGGTGCTCATGCTGGGGGGTGCGCGCACCTGTGTCGGCACCCCGAGCGTGCCCGGCGCTAGCGTCGCAACCGAGGTCGTGGCTCAGGATCGCGCTCGCAAGATCGTGGTCTACAAGCTGAAGCGGCGTAAGAACTACCGGCGCAAGGCGGGTCACCGGCAGCCCTACACGGAGCTCAGGGTGACAGCAATTCGGGACTCGGCCGCGGTTCGGGATGCTGCGGTTCGGGATGCTGCGGTTGGGGATCCGGCGCGAAAGTCAGCGGAGTAAGCGATGGCCCACAAGAAGGGACAGGGCGCGACACGAAACGGCCGAGACTCCAACGCGCAGTACCGCGGCGTCAAGGTCTATTCCGGTGAGCGAGTGACCGCCGGCAGCATCCTGGTGCGGCAGGTCGGCTCCACCGTGCACGCCGGTTTCAACGTGGGCACCGGCAAGGACTACACCCTGTGGGCTCGTGTGGATGGCATCGTACGCTTCGAACGCAGGGGCAGGCGCGGCAAGAGGGTGAGCGTGGAACCCTTGGAGGCCGGGCCCCAAGGCGTCGGTTCAGGATAAGCAACCGGTCACCGTGGGTGCTCGCTTCGACCACGGCTTACCGCCACCAAGCTCGCGCAGCGAGCACTAGCCGGAAACGGTAGTTTCAGGCTAGGTGGTTGGCATGACGGGATCGCCGCCCGCGCAGCTGCTGCTGCCGCTTCCAGACACCGCCCTGGCCGCGCAGGTTCCCGATCTGCCCCCGCGTGTGCAGCGCATCTACTGCAACCGCAACCTGCGCATGCAGCAGATTCAGCTGATCGGGTTCGACATGGACTATACCCTGGCGATCTACAACCAGCGAGCCATGGACCGCCTGAGCATCGAGGCGACCGCGAGCAAGCTGGTCGCCCGGGGCTACCCGCGGGCCCTGCTTACCATGAAATACCAGCCGAACTTCCCCATCCGGGGGCTTTTGGTGGACCGAAAGCTCGGCAATATCCTGAAGACCGACCGCTACCGTTACGTGAAGCGAGCCTTTCACGGCACGCGCCAGCTCGACAAGGAGGCGCGTAGCCGCTGCTACAAGGGCCGCCCCGTGCGTCCAGGAATCAAGCGCTACCACTCCATCGACACGTTGTTCGCCCTCAGCGAGGTTACCGTGTTCGCGGCCGTGGTCGATGCGCTCGATCTCGACGGCGCGAAGCTGGACTACGCGAGGCTCTTTGACGACGTGCGCGCGTGCATCGACGAGGCACATCGGGACGGCAGTATCAAGGACCGCATCGTCCAAGATCTGCCGCGCTTCCTGATTGCCGATCCCGAGCTCCCCCGCATGCTGCACCGGCTTCGTAGCGCCGGCAAGCGCACGTTCCTGCTGACCAACTCCGATGCCTGCTACACCGAAGCGGTCATGCGATTCCTGCTTGGTGAGGGGCGTGCGGACTACCCCAGCTGGTCGAGCTACTTCGACATCGTGGTGACCTCCGCCGCCAAGCCGGCGTTCTTCACGGAGCGAAACCCCCTCCGGCAAATCGGCATGCCGCGCAAGGCCGAGGTAAGCGAGCTCGTGCGTGGCTGCATTTACGAGGGCGGCGGCATCGTCGAGTTCGAGCGGCTTGCTGGCATGGGGGGGGATCGCGTCCTGTACGTGGGCGATCATATCTACGGTGACGTGCTGCGCGCGAAAAAGGGCAGCGCCTGGCGCACGCTCATGATCATCCAGGAAATGGACGACGAGCTTGAAGCGGTGGAACGCTGCGCGCGGGACGTCTCCCGTATGGACTCCATCGAGACGCGTCGCTATGCGCTGCTGGACGCCATGCGCGAACGCCAAGGCGTGTCCAAGGCACTGCAGCGCCGGTTGGACGCGGCGCCCGACGAACGACGCGCAGAGCTTGACGCCGCGCGCCTGCGCCTGCGGCGCAGCCTCGAGCGCCTTCGCGCGCAGACACGTGCCCACGAACAGGAGTACAGCGACCTCGCGGAGCGCGTGGAACGCGCTTTTCACCCGTTTTGGGGCTCGGTCTTCAAAGCAGGCTCGGAGCTTTCGAGCTTCGGCGAGCAGGTAGAAAGCTACGCTTGCCTGTACACCGCTCGAGTCACCAATCTTGCGCGCTACTGGCCCGAGCATTACTTCCAGGGCCCGCGCCATCGCATGGCGCACGAGTGACCAGCCCCGCGGCTCGAGCCGTGCGGGCGCCCCGAATCAACAGGGTCCCTGGCGCTCGCAGCCGTTTAAGGGATTGCGGTCGCAGTCGTTCCAACCCGAGTTGCAGCTGGTGATGGTGCAGATGCCGCTGACGCAGCGTTCGTTGGCGCGCGGCAGCTGACAAACGGCTCCGCAAAAGCCGCAGTTTTGCTCTGACGTGAGCAGGTTGGTTTCGCAGCTGCCGACGAAGTCGCAGTTCGCTCTGCCCGGCTGGCACTGACCTTGACCGCCGATGTGGGGGCAGGGGAAGGTCGACTCGCAGCCGTTGAACGGGTTGCCGTCGCAGTTGAAGCGGCCGCTCGAGCAGTTGGTGAGGGTGCAGACGCCGCTGATGCAATCCTCGCTCGCATTGGGGAACTGGCACACGCTGCCGCAGAAGCCGCAGTGCTGCTCGGAGGTGTGC
>JAKSBK010000555.1 GCA_022361155.1 Pseudomonadota bacterium | reverse complement strand
TCGCCGAAGGCTTTCATGAGGGTGCGCAGGCGCTGGTTGGGCATGTTGGGAATGGCTTCGAACCAGAAACACCCTTGCTTGAAGAGCGACAGGGTGCGTTTCTTGGAGGTGTTCGGTTTGAGGGTGCGGTCGAGGCCGCAGCGTTCGCCCGCGGCGCCCAGGAGGGTGAGCAGCGCCTGGGCGAGTGCAGCGACAAGAAACAGTCGGTCGCGTCGCTCCGGGGAGCGTACCCGCGTGTGTCGCATGCCGAGGCCGAACCGAGCGTCTTTCTGATCGCGGAATGTCTCCTCGATCGTGAACCTGCGAGCGTACAGGTTCACCACATCGCGAGCGGGCCGATTCTTGAAACTCGTGGCCACAAACCAAGCCTCTTTCATGCCCTTGGCGTGCACCGTCACGACTGCACCGACGCGACAGTGGGCCGCGGTGACGCTCGCCCCGCGCAAGGCCTTGGCGTGACCCTTGGGCGACAGCCATTGCTCCACAGGCAGTGTCTTGCCTGCGGCGTTGGTGACCTGGATGCCCTTGCGAAAGCGGATCACGTAGTCCCAGCCCCACTGTTCGAGCATCCTGTACAGCCCCGCGTCGCCGAAGCCGCGATCCGCGATCAGGACGACTTGAACCTGCTCCGGAAGCACTTCCCGAAGCCGCAGCAAAAGCAAGTCCTCCGCATCGGTGCGACCGCCGTCGGTCAGCTCGGCGTCCGCAAACGTACGCCAGACCAGGGGCGTCGCTCGGCCGTGCGTCGTGATCAGATAGGCGGCGATGGTCGAATGCTTGTCCGCATCGAAGTGCGTCCAATCCAGCGCGATACGCGCCTCGCTCCGGTCCCCCAGCACGAACGGTACCCAGCTGGCAAACAAGTCCGCGGGACACACAGCGACATTCGACAACAGCCGGTCCACCTGCTTGATGCCATGTTTGGCCTGCGTGCCCTGCGACAGCGCGAGCCCCCGCCCGATGGCGTTGACTGCCAGCGCCGCCGCGTGGATCACCCCCGTCGTCGCTCTCGACAACGACAGCACCCGCTTCGAGTGCAGGTCCTGTCCCACCGCTTCCTCGACGAACTTGTGCACGTCGGCATTCTGCACCCGCGCGCGTACCTTGTCGCGGTGGGAGCGACGCTTCGTGGCATTCTTGCGCATGCGAGCGCGCGCGCGGCTGCCGGACTTGCGATGAGTGCGTTCGGACTTGCGATAGGTGCGTTGAGACATACCACTCTCAACCGCACGACCGAAACAAAAATTCCCTACAATCTCAGGAAATTAGCCCAGCTCCCAAAATGGGGGGATCCGTCAGGACGACCCGGCGAGGATGGGGCTTGGTCTCCACTTCAACATCGATGACATCTGGCGCAACTGTTTGATCCAGACCCGCCTCGCCAGCGTCAACTTCGTGAGGCAAAGTGATAACGTGGAGAAGCGCATAGATATCCGATTTTCAGGGGCGCAGAGAGATTGCTGGGGAGGTCACACCTCAAAGACGAAGGGCGTGCATAGATTTGCTATTGGCAAGTACATACATAGAGCACTTCGATGCCGAGGCGCGGCAGCTCGGTTTCGGTGTGAATATGTTCGTCGTGGGGCCGTGGTCAGACCTAGACTGCGTCCCAACCCTCAGCAAACCCATGGGAATCGGGTGCCCGTCGGACGGAGCGCATCTTCCCTACATCGTGGTTTCAGGGCACCAAAGCGTGCTTGGTCCCAAGAGCTCGCACGCGGAGCTGGTATCGCACGAGCTCAGCCACGTGCTCGGCGCAACCCACGAGTTCTCGGCCCGCCAGATCAAGGAAACGGACTTCTTCGACCGGGACTGGCACGTCTACCAGAGAAAGGCGGGCTCGCGCTTTCAGGGAGTTTGTGCCAGGCTCAGAACACGGGGAGCAGCCTGGCCCCATTTCTGGAGGTGAATGGGACATGCCACGAGATCGATACCTTTGGCGGTTGTTGGTGCCCTGGCTGGCGCTGCTCGGAGCGTGCAGCGCCGCGGTCGAGCCTCCAGCGGGGCCCCCAGCGCAGATCGCCAACGTCGCCATCTCGGGCGGCCATTCGTGTGCGCTCGACCCCTTGGGTGATGTCCACTGCTGGGGCGACGGGATGCCGGCCGAGCCGGCACCCGAGGGGTCGGGATTCACACAGGTCGGCGTCGCAAAAGACTTCGCCTGCGCCCTTGAGCGGATGGGCAGGGTTCGGTGTTGGGGCCAGGAGCCTCAATACCTCTCAGTTCCAAGCGACAATTTCGTCAAGTTGGCAGTGGGGCCGTGGCACGCGTGCGGAATTCGCGAAGACGGATCGCTGAGCTGCTGGGTCGGTCTCATGGGAAGCGACCCGGTGCGCGATCCGCCTGCGGGTCGGTTCGTGGAGGTAGCGATAGGGTCCGACCACGCCTGTGCCATCCGGGCGGGGAGCGGTGAAGTGGCTTGCTGGGGCAAGGGGTATCACGGAGAGACGCAGGCTCCTGGGGGCGCCTTTGTCAAGCTTTGCGCGGGCGTCTTCTTTTCCTGCGGGATTCGCGTGGATGAGACGCTCGACTGCTGGGGTAGCAACAGGA
>JAKSBK010000554.1 GCA_022361155.1 Pseudomonadota bacterium | reverse complement strand
GGACGTAAGCCGGCCTGGCACGTTGCAAAAAGCCTACCGTTCCTGTCCAGAATCGATGCCAGGGCGGGCGCGCCCGCAGCGGAACCCGCAGCAATAGTCTGCTATTGCGAGGACGGCCGCGAGGACGTAAGCCGGCCTGGCGCGATTGTGGACAGGAACTAGCGCAGCGGTGAGGCTCGCAGGGCAGCCTTGCCACTCTTCACGTACACCGTAAACCGTACGGCTTTGGCCCCGTGTGCCGAGCGGATCTGATCTCGGTTGCGCCGCAACGTCTTTGCGAACCTATCGAAGGTTAGACCTTCGACTGATTCGTTGCATTGCTTCCTGGTGGCCAGATACTCATCGTAGATCTCCCGGAAGTGCACCTCCTCGTCGAAGCCAGCGGCCGAGGTGCTCTCCGGAGCTGGGGCGGCGGCCTTGCCCATCGTCGCGCCATTGCCGTTGGAATGCCCCACGCCGGGCACAGCAGCCTGCGCAGCACCGGTAGCTGAAGGACCGGGTGGGGGGGGCGGTCGCGGTACATTGGGCGGTTTTGCAGCCGGCTGAATTGGGGTGGAACGGGCGGCGGCCTGCGCACCCGCCCTCGGGGTCGGGCGCCGCTCGTGGGCGAAGCCGAAAAAGGGTTGCGAGGTCGCGACGTGCGAGGATCCCAACAGCTCGTCGATGTTGGCGGCGGGCGCAGGTTTGGACCCCGGATGACTTGCGCGCTGACAACTGGCGTCCAAAGCGCGATTGAGCGCGCTTGCCATGCCCCGGTAGGCCCCGCGCCAGGCGGACACGTCCAGGCGGTCACGTTCACCGCGCACTATCTCCGAGACCGAGCTGCGCAGGCGACCGAAGGGCCGATCGCGTTCCATGTAGATCGATAGCATGCCCAGGACGACAAGCGCTAGCAACGCGATCGCCAGGTAGACCCAAGGCAGGGCGTTGATGTCTGCCCGCGTGGCGTTGCGAAACAGCGCCAGCGGATCCGACAACACACGAAGCGGCCGAGCAACGGCATAGCCCACCTTGGCCCGAGCGGCGCTGCCGGTCACCGGGGAATACACTGCGCGCGCGTGCTCGCCGAGCTCCTTGACGCGTGGCTCGCTTGATGCGCTGAAGCTCGCGTCGTTGACGACCTCCGGAAGGGAGCCCGCGAGCCGAGTTGCCGAAGGCGCGTCGTTCACCTCGGGCGGCGAATAGCTGGCAAGCAGCTTGGCCCCGTAAAAGAACACGACACTCGCATCCCGCAAGGCCTTGCCGAGCTTCTGAGCAAATGCGGCATCGAAGCGGTAGCCGTGGACGACCGCACCCACGTAGGCTCCCCCGTAGATGATCGGCCGCGCCGCCATGCGGTAGACTTGTCGGTCGTACAACCAGACGTCGTCCCGCTCGTAGCCGAGCAGCGCGCGCCGCACCAAAGGGAAGGTACCCAACCCTGCACCAGGGGGGTTTGCTTGCATGGGTCCAAGTTGAGCAACGATCACGCCGCGGGAGTCGACCGCGAAGACAATGTCGGGGGTACCGGCGTCACCAACGGCTTTCTTGATCTGGCGATTGTGTGCGGAAAGGCGCTCCTTGGCCGTCAGGCTCAGTTGGCGCAGCGCTTTGGCATCGGTTGCGGCGCCAGCCCGCCTCAGTGTAGCAGCGAGCTTTGCATCGGTTGCAACGAACGCGATGCGATCGAGCCTCGAGCGCGCCTCGAGTCGTAGCATGGCCTCGATCTCGGCTCGATCGCGCAGCAGCTGATCGGTCAGAAACTCGCTGGAACGACGATTGACGATACCTTGTGCCAGCAGGGCCGCAGACACGGCGGCCACAGCGGCAGCAGCCAGTGTCAGGTAAAGGAAGCGTGCGACGATCATGGCTGCCGGCTCACTTGCGCTTGGGGGCTTTGAGAACGATGGGCGGGACGCTCAGTTCTCCTTTGGAGCCGACCACGACTCGTTTGTTGGCGATTTCGTTGGGGCCGTGAAAGACCTTCAGCTGATAGCGACCCGGTGAAACGCCCGAAAAGCGATAGCGCCCATCGGCATCGGGCTGAGCAGTCGCTACCAGATTGGACAGAACGTGCAGATGGCCTGAAACGTGAACCACCAGCCGGTCGCGCAGGGGCCAGTCTCCGGTCTGCGACAAGCGAACGGTGCGTTCGTGCCTGGGTGACGTGGCTTCAGCCGAAAAACCAGTCAGCCCGACCGCATGCAGCTCGTGAGCGATTTCGTCCTCATTGCGGATCCGGAGCGTAGTGCCCACCTGCACTGCGATGGTGGAGGGCAGAAGGCTGCCGCCACGCAACACGACAGGTCGTGTCTTGTTGCCGGGCATCGGACGCTTGCCCAACAGCACCACGGTGAGCTCGCGGGCGGCGTCGATGCGCTCGCGTTTCGTGGCCCGCACGGCGTTTTGCAGCTCCCAGTAGACCTCGGGACCGCGCTCTAAGACCCTGTAGCTGCCCAGCACGAGCTTGCCCTCCACATCGGTTGCCAGCGCCGGCATGGCCGGCGCACCAAGACCACAGAGCAGAGCCAGCGCCGCGCCCCAACGCACCAGCATCCCGGGTGAGGCAGACGATGAGGGCCTTTGGCAGACGGTACGTAGCTGCATGTGTTCTCGCGCGCCGATTCCAATCCAGGATTGCTGCGGTCAGGATATCGAACGGCACCGAGGCTGGTCAATCAGGCCGCCCTTGGACCCTCCGGGTCTGCTCGTGGCCGTCAAAACCAGCCGTGCTAAGGATCCGCCACAAAACAACCTGCCCACCTCGCAGGCTCCAAACGCCGCTGGCTGTGTTGCTCCTCCTCGAAATACCCGCAGTATTCCTCGTCCTCGCGCCACCCCAGCGACGCTCGGTTCTCTGCGATCTGCACAGGTTATCGTGTGGCGGGTCCTGAGGCAGGGATCGAACGCGCGATGACCACGATTCGCTTGGCCTACAGTCCCGACTCCGATGACGCCTTCATGTTCTGGGCGCTCAAGACGGGCCGTCTGAATACGAGCGGGGTGTCGTTCGAGCACCGGCGGGCCGACACGGAGGCGTTGAACCGTAGTGCCGAGCTGCGAAGGAACGTGGATGTGTGTGCGATCTCCATCCACCAGTACGCCTACGTGGCCGAGGACTTTTTGCTGTTGCCCCACGGCGGCAGCGTCGGTAGCGGCTACGGCCCGGTGCTGGTGGCCCGCGAGGGTCTCACGCTCGGCGAACTGCGCGGCGCCCGAATCGGAGTTCCCGGCGTGCGCACGACCGCCTATCTGGTCCTGCGTTTGCTATTGCCCGACTTCGAGCCGGTCGTCGTACCGATTTCGCCGTTCTCCGGAGCCTTCGATGCGGTGCTGCGGGGCAGCGTGCGCGCTGCCCTGATCATCCATGAAGGTCGGCTGTTTTTTCAGCGGTACGGGTTGATCGCGCTGCTCGAGCTGGGAGAAGCTTGGGGCAGCCTCACCGGTCTGCCGCTGCCTCTCGGTGGCAACGTCATACGCCGCTCGTTGGGCGGCTCCGTGATTCGCACGGTGTCGCAAGTCCTGCACAGCTCGATAGCTTGGGGACTCCAAAACCGGGATCAAGTGATCGACGAAATGCTCGCGAGCGAGGCTCGCGGCGGCGTGCCAAGGGAGCGGGCGATGCTGGAGCGCTACCTCGCGATGTACGCGAACCGGGACACGCTAGACTACGGAGCGACCGGAAGGAGGGCCATAGTGGAGCTCCTGAAACGTGGTCTTGCTGCGGGTATTCTGCCCCAGTGCCCACCAGTAGAGTTCGCACCGTAGTTGATTAGCGGGCGTGCTGGCTCTGGCATCCATTCTAGGACTAGTCGTATTCCACGACCTGAATCGGCTTGTTGGCGAGCGAAGCCCTGAGGTCCTCTCGCACGCCTATCACATCGCCGCCCACCTCCGCCGGCGTTGGAGGGTCGCAGTGCAGGGTCAAGCGTTGGACCAGAAAATCGTCCACCCCCGGCCCCCGGTAGGTGCCGTTCCATAGCGCGCGTGCGTGCAGCGCTACCCCCAAGGAGCCGAAATGCAGCACCCGCAGACTAAAGCGGTCGCTAAGCAGTTCCGCATAAGGAAACACCTTCGCACCAAAACCCCAATAGGGAATGGTGCCAAACACCGCCATGTGAGCCGGTCCCTCGTAGATGGTTCCGCCCGCCGGTATCCCGACGCGCTCCGGCTGCCCGTACCTGCCGACCCGGAATGCCTCGGACCCTTGGTTGACAATCGTCACCTTCAGCGGCTTGCGTACTACGAATTGCGGAACGCTCCGGCCCAGGATGGCCACCGCGTACGTGAAGGCTCCGGCGGACACGCACTTGAGCAAGGGCGTCGACCGCAACAAGCGCTTGGTGCTGTTGAAGTTGTCAAGCGTGACGGCGTCGGCACCGATCCCTGCGAAGGGACAGTAGACTCCTTCCACCTGGAGCAGTCTCAGCTCCCTGCTGGTGGTCTTGCGCCTGAGAAGGCCAAGATCCGCGACCAAGCCGTGTCCACGCAGCACAGGTGCCCCCAGCGTCCCCGCCAGCGCGTTGCCCGTCCCCAGTTTGAGCACACCAAACCGCGGCGGCAGCGCCCCTGTGCTCTCGGCCTCCTTCAGAATGAACGAGACCATCTGCACGAACGTACCGTCGCCCCCGCCGGTCAGCACGGTTGGGTACGCACGCTGGACTATGGTGCGTGCTATTTCGCGCCCCTCGCGCAAACTTCTCGACACGAACAGATCGCCGCCATGCACAACCTGCTCCAGCGTATGGACGACTTGGTCGGTGACCTGCTTGGCTTGACCGTTGAGCACCACCGCAACGCGATCGGGCTCAGCGTAGCGGCGCGGCGCTTCCGAGGTCGCCGGAGGGGGACGGCTGACCCGGGGCATCTCAGCCAGCGAGAGCCTCCTGTTCCTCGATCGAATCCTCTATTGAGAATCCTGCGTCAGCCACCAGTACCGCTTGCATGAGATTCAAACCGGCCGCTGCTCCCTGTCCGAGCGGCTCCCGGCGGACGCGGTAGCCGAGGTCGGACTCGAACCGACACGCCCTCGCGGGCACCGGATTTTGAGTCCGGCGCGTCTGCCAATTCCGCCACTCGGCCGAGCCGCAGCGCACTATAGCCTGTCAGCCTGGTCTTGCCAGCCGGGAAAGCTCCTCCAGGCCGGCTGTTGCTTTGCCCTTGCCCCTCCTTCGACCGCTCATCCTAGGGTCCTGCACGTTCCGCGTGAATCCCGCTTTCGCTCGGCTGTGGCTGCGGGGTTGGCGGCTCCACCAACTCCTCCAGCAGGTCACGGCACTCGGGTCGATCCCGAAGATGGCCCAGCAGCATGGAGGAGGCTTCGCCGAAGCGCTTCTCGTAGCCCAACGCTTCACCCACACGGGTAGCAATGCGCTCCCGGCCGGCCGTCAGGTCGTTTTCCAGCGCGTCGCTATAGCGCTGAAGCTGTGCCTTGAGATCGTCGATCTGCGCGCGCAAATCGTGGGCATGCTTCTCGACGCGCTGTGCATTCGCTTCGTGGTCTGCCGCGCGGTTGCGGACGCCGTCGACCCTGGCGCGGGCAGCGCCCAAACGCTCGAAGGCTCGCCGTACAAGGGCGATGTCCGAGCTGCGCCGGGTCTCGTCGGCCAAGGACGTCGCCTGAGCAAGCTCCCGCTCCGTGCTCGCGAGCTCGTCCTTGATGCTGGCAAGCTGCTCGCGCTGCGCGCTGGCATCGCGCAATGCGCGGGATTCGTCCTGCGCGAGCTCTTCCACCTTGCGCCCGATCTCTGCCCGTAGCGCCCTGCCCCGCCGTTCGGTCGCTTCGAGCTTTCTCGAATGGCTCGCGAGCTCACCCTCCAGACGCGAGGCTCGGGAGGCCAGCTCCCACAACGCATCTACAGCCTGCTGCGCATCACCTGGAACGCGTCCATTCGGATACGCACGCGCCAGCATGCGACCGAAATTGGCTGCTCGTCGACCCCACTCCGCAACGCCAGGCGTCGGCACCGGCGGTGGCGGCGGCGGCGCCGCCGGTGCCTCACCCATGTGGAGCTCCCAGGGTGCGGCGGGAAGAGAACGCTGGAACGCCTTGAGCTCCTCTTGCAGATGGTGTGCGTCACGGAACCTGCGGTGCGGGTCCTTCTCGAGCAGTCGCAGAATGATGGCTTCCGCCTGCGGGGCGAGGTCGGGGCGTATGGAGCGCGGCCTCGGCGGCGGCGCGGACCGCTGCATCTCGAGCAGTGTGTCACGGTCGCCCGACCTAAACGGCAGCTGCCCGGTGAGCATCTCGAAGAACAGGATTCCCAGCGCATACATATCGCACAGAGCCGTCGCGTCCTCGCCCCGCGCCTGCTCGGGGGCCATGTACTCTGGAGTGCCAAAGACGGCGCCTTTGGGCGCCAGTCGGGCATCACGTGCGAGAGCCGCTAGGCCGAAATCGAGGATCTTGACCGAGTCTTTGCGTCCGCCCCGAGCGGTCAGCATGATGTTGTCGCTCTTGAGGTCGCGGTGAACAACCCCGAGGTCGTGCGCGCGCGCCAACGCCGCACACATCTGCTCGATGATGTCCACGGCGCGCGCAATGGGCATCGCTCCTTTGCCGATCTCGGAGGACAGCGACGTCCCTACCAGGTACTCCATCACCAGGTAGAGCTCGCCTTCTTCGGTCTCCCCGACATCATGAATATCGACGATGTGCGCGTGGTCAACCCGGTTTGCCGCGCGCGCCTCGCGCAGCATCCAGGCCCTCAGGTGAGTCTCGCCGCGAAGATCGGGACGTATCAGCTTGAGCGCGACGACGCGATCGATCAACACGTGACGGGCCCTGTACACGATGCCCATCCCGCCCTCGCCCAACCTGGCCTCCAACCGGTAGCGGCCCGCAACCACCTTGCCCAGGTACGGATCCTTTCTACCCTTCGATGACGCGTGCGAGGCTCTTGGCATGCGCAGTCCCTTCCGCGAGCTAGCCGCTCTCGGGCCTCTAATCATACACGGCGATTGCTGCGCGCCTAGTACCCCCTCCCACGTTGTTCAGACTCCCGACCGACTCACCTGCCTGGCTCGCCGCTGGCCGGCAGACGGCTCGACCCGGGCACGCGACTCGACCCGGGTCGACCCGGTCAGGGCCGCTCAATCCAGCAGGGCCGCTCGATCGAGCAGGAGCGCCCCGCGGCGGCGCTGATGTGCTACATCGGTCGCGAATGCGCAGCTTCGAGCTCATTACGCCGCCAGGAGCGTCGCGACCGGTGTTGGTGGAGATTCCCCACGCAGGGCTCGCCATCCCCGAGGAAGTGCTTGCCCAGGCCGATCTCCCCATGGACACCGTCCTGCGAGACGCCGACATCTATGTCGATCAGCTCTTCGCCAACGCGCCCAAGCTCGACGCAACCATGCTGGTGGCGCGGCACAGCCGCTACGTGGTGGATCTCAACCGC
>JAKSBK010000553.1 GCA_022361155.1 Pseudomonadota bacterium | reverse complement strand
GTTTTTCGGCAGCCGCAAGATGGTCCAGGTCCTCAAAGCAGAGGGCCGGGAAGTCAACCGCAAGCGGATCCAGCGGCTGATGCGTGTGATGGATTTGGAAGGCATGGCCCCGAAGCCCAACACCAGCAAGCCAGCGCCGGACCATCCAGTTTTCCCGTATTTGCTGCGGAACCTGAAGGTCTCGCGGCCGAACCAGGTGTGGGCCGCGGACATCACCTACATCGCGATGGCGCGCGGCTTCGCGTATCTGGTCGCGATCATGGACTGATACACAGACCGTTCACAGGTTACGAGTCTCCCCCCCGGACCCCCCCTCACAGGAAGCTCCCTTCGGTCGCTTCCGGCCCAATATGACGACGATGATGATGGTCAAACCTCCAGCAGGAACTACCTAACCTGGTCCCGAGAACTCCAAAAGGTAACTGACGTCCGAAATCGTTTCCCCGGAACGGTCCCGCCGTATTCGAAGTGCTACGTCATAACTCACGCCGTCACCCTGTATTAGGAGACATTGCCAATGCTTGACCCTTCCCAGCAGTCTTCGCAGAGGTCGGCTGGTTTCTGAACACGGCAGCGTGACTCTTTCCCAGGCATCAAGAGTAGCAAGCTTTGCACTATTGACTAGGAGTGCTTCCTTCTCTATTAGGCACTTGCTCAATTTCGCTGCACCTTCTGTATCCTTGGCAACGGAATCGCATGGATGTGGTTTGCCGGCGCTCGTTACTCGAAAGGGAATGGAGCAAAGCGCGCTGAGCTTTGCGGCGTTTCCCTTTGCCATAGCGTGCAGCCAGCGTTGAGCGACCGGCCAGTCTTTCTCCTTCGGCACAGGCGGAAGGACTTGTTCCGCGCTTGCGGTCACTTGTGGTGACTGCTCACCGGTACTCTTCTTAGTTTGGTTCTCTTCCTCGACTACAGGCGGATCCGGCACCTTCGGCTTGACCTGAGCCGATGACTCGTTGTGTTCGTCTGCTGGCTTCACGGCAGTCTCGCCGCCGCGGTCGCATGAGAGGTTCAGAATCGTCCAGAGCGCGCAAGCCGATATCCATCCAAGCTCCTTCACGACGACACTCACAGCGGAAAGAAGCCAACGTTGAACGACCAGTGCCATGGTTCCCTGTGATAAGGGTTGAAGCCAAAATGGCCGGCGTTTCGTTGAAGCCATTGGAACGCCGGGCTCTGCCTAAGCACACTTGCGTTGCCTGACTTGGTGGGACCTCTAACCGTTGGATCCAGGATAAGGTCGACCGCTCTTCCTGTATGATGTTCCGTCCTTCCTGGGGGGGCTACCCAACGTCTCGCGGTCCTTGCGTCCCCGTACCTTGCCAATGCAGCATTCCAGGCCACTGTTTGGTCGGCCACCGACCGATACGCGGAGGTAAGCGTCAACGACCTGCTCACATTGAGTCCATCGGCCGCCGCTGCCTCCCGCATCGAGCGCAAGGCCGTGGCTGTGTCGGCAGTGAGCTGGAATCTCCGGCCGCCG
>JAKSBK010000552.1 GCA_022361155.1 Pseudomonadota bacterium | reverse complement strand
GCTGCACCCATCCTGGCGCAGCTTGTCTCGTCGTTCCACAGAGCCTCGATGCGCTCGGCCATGGCGTCGGGATCACCTGGAGGTACGAGCAAGCCGTTATCGTCTTCGCGCACGTAGTCGCGTACACCGCTGGAGTTGGTGACGACCTGCGCTTTACCCAAGTGCATGAAGGCAACCATAGTGGAGTGCCCGCATGGAATAAGCTCATGCGCGAGCGGAAGCACGCAGAAACGACTATCGGCCATGAGGCGATTGAAGCGTTCGAGTCCCACGTCCATGAGGACCGTTACGTTGGCGGGTGGGGACAGTCCCTGCAAGTTGCGCGGTCGCGCAATGATCAGGGCAGGAATCCGTGGAAGTTTGCGCATGGCCTCGATGAACGTCGAGTAGTCCCGTCCCTCGGCGCCCCCAGAGAAGATGTAGGGACCGTCCATCACACCGGGATCCTCGATATCGACGACTGGCGGCTTTGCTCCCCAGCGCAGGAAGTCGAAGCGCTGCTCCCGTAAACCCAGCTCGCTCGCGTACAGCTCGCGTTCCATGTTGGACGCAACCACGAAATGGTCCACGCGCGACAGCGCCCGGCGCATGAAGCGTCTCCTAACGCCGGCAGGCAGCTCAATGAAATGAAACGTCCACGCGATGTGGGGCACCCGCCGTCCTCCTCGCACCAACAGGAATGCCTCAGTTCGGGCGGCCATAGCCGGCCCGTGGCTGACGAGTAAGCCCCGCTCCAGTCTTCCTGTATCCTTCGCGGCCTGATAGGCAGCCCGATGGAAGCTCATGCGCGACAGCGAAAGCTTCGACTCAAGCAGCCCTCGCGGTCCCGTGTCGTGATGAATCCAGCGACAGCCTTCTTCCGGGCGCCGGCACACGCCCTCGAAGAAGCGCCATCCGCCAGCGGAAAACCCAGCAACGTTGACGATGGCAGAGCGCATGGAACGCTGAGATTCCAGCTGAGCCGAGTGCGATTGGGACTCCGAAACGGGACTGAGCCATCTGACAGCCGTCATCCGGCGACCCCCCCTGCCCCTGCCAGTTGATCGGCTGCTGTGTTAACGCGCTGCTGCAAGATGGACCAAATCTCCCCGGCCCGACTCGCCTCGAGTTCCACGTCGTCCATCTGCAGCACCGCTTCTGGAAGCACACGGCGCCGGACGCGAGCACCCTTCAGCAAGCCAATAGGAACGTGATCCGGGTGGGCAGCGGCTGCCACTGCCATACCCCGAACCTCGAAGCCACCGATGGCATGATCGATCACTTCGTCCACTTCGAGAGCCCGTTTGGCGACCGCCGCCACCGACGCGTACGGCACAGGCGAGCAGAACATCAGAGGTGCGTCCCCGGCCGCGGCGCTGCGCAAGGTCTTTGGTACCTCCAACGCACAGAGGTGGTAGGGCCGCAGCAGCACATACGCACTTCGGCCCTTGGTCAGCAGCTTCTCGTACGGCCCATAGTGGGGAAGCGTGCGAGATACGTCGTGCTTCGCCAATAAGAAGACGCCAGGTGGGGCGCCGGCTGCTACGACATAATCGCTGACTGGACAGCCGAGCTTCTCTGCGTCCTTGACGAGGTAATCTGTCTCGGCGAGATCAGAGACCTTGCGTCCCGTCATGCCGTCGCGAACAAAGATCGCCCCGAGCGCATTTGCGCATAGCGCCTGCTCGATTTGCAGCTTGGTACCGTCCGTGAAAGACGTCGTCTCAACGAGGCTGAGCCCTTGGCGCTCGCTCCAGTACTCCATGTTCGCCCGCGTTGGATTGGGCTCGAGAAAGCCCTTGATATTGACATAGGCCATTGGTCGAAACCCCATTCCCAGCGCGTCCCTCTTCAGCAGGGCCGTGGCGCCAGGCTGGTCTCCCTCGGCCTCCGTAAGGTAGCCTCGACCATGGAAATAGGGGCCCGTCGTCACGTGGAACTCGGCGTTCATCGTGACGACTTTCTTACCGCTCGCGAGCGCACTTTCAACCACGACCGTAGCGTGCAGCGGATCGCCACTAGCCTCCAACACGATGTCGCAACGCTCCAGCAGTTCGTCAAGCGACAGCGTCAGCGTACCCGCATCTATGCCATCAATGGCCGTATCTTTGCGGCGAGTGAGAACCCTGGCAACAGCCAGATCTCGTGCGTTGCGAAGCTCTGCCACGACGCTGCGTGCAATGAACCCGGTGCCAACGATGCCTACTCGTACCATCATTACCTTTGCTACGACAAAAAATGTTTGCCCTGAAGTAGCGAGGAGCCATCATGCCGGCGAGGTCATCGACCAACTCCTGAAGTACGGGAGGCTCCAATCGTAAGTCCGCTCTTCTTGGCCTGCCGGCAGGTACACGATGTTACAAGTCAAGTATCATCTACAGCGCCAGTGACAGTGGGATAAGTGAGAGCAGTCACTGCGCCACCATGGATCGATGACCCCCCCAGTCATAACGGTGAAAGCGCGCAGCCATCCGAACAACGGACGTCGCAACCATGTCCGTTGGGCGGCCGCCACGCAGGCGCGCCGGGGCTCAGGGGTTGGCGCCAGGGCAGAATCGCCCACGTCTGAGTACCAAAACGGTCACTCACTAATGGATCGAGGATGGCACCGCCCAGGTCCCGGCCAAGAGCCTCTCGAGCCCGACGAGCCCTGCATGTCCGTTGGGCGGCCGCCACGCAGGCGCGCCGGGGGCGCGCCGGGGCTCAGGGGTTGGCGCCAGGGCAGAATCGCCCACGTCTGAGTACCAAAACGGTCACTCACTAATGGATCGAGGATAGCACCGCCCAGGTCCCGGCCAAGAGCCTCTCGAGCCCGACGAGCCCTTTCGGTGCCCTCCCCCACAGAATTGGGGTACGAAGGGGGCGACACGAGAAGGACCCCAAGGGGCCCGATTCGTCGGTCACGGATGAGGAGCTTGAGGCTTAAGTCCTCAATACCTGGGTGGGAGGCTCCGAGTGGCTGCAGCATCAGATCCCTGAGGTCCTTGCGGAAGCGAGAGAGAATCGATTCCTCGATTTCGTTCTTCGTCATTGCGGCATATCTCCTCCTCAAGTCACTTCCGCGAAGATCGCCTGATACAGGCGATCAGTAACGGATCGCGTTGACAGAAGCTGTAGCGGTCGACTCATGGGGGTCGCATGCGTTCCCGCGGCGGAATCTCCGTCGCTGCGCCCGCGTGGGACAGCTCGGCCAGTCCCATCCTGGCCCTCGTCACGACAGTCAGCGCACGTTCAGGCGATAACCTTAGGTCCTGACGAGCTTCCGACGGGCCCAAGACTGATGCCACGGTTGACCGCTATTCAGCCCAGCGTGCGCCCACAGCGTGTCGAAAACCGGCCGTACCTGGTCTTAAGGGCGCGCGGCTCGTGGTTTGGAGTTGCTTCGGATGCTCGTGAAGCGGATGAGTGACTGACATGGACTCTCGCGTGGGTGTAGTTGTGATCGGCCGGAACGAGCGCTCGAACCTCGAGACCACACTCGCGTCAGCGCTCGCACAAAGTGCGCAAGTGCTTTACGTAGACAGCGGCTCGACTGACGGCAGTGCGCCTTTCGCGCGCTCGAAGGGCGTGGCCACGGTAGAGCTGGACGATTCGGTTCCCCACACGGCTGCTCGGGGGCGAAATGCGGGTCTCGCTTGGTTGCTCGAGCATCGCCCGGAAGTGCGCTTCGTCCAGTTCCTCGATGGGGACACGGCGCTCTGCCCTGGCTGGCTCGCACACGCCGTCGAGTTCCTGTCGAGTCATCCCCGATACGCTGTTGTAGCCGGACAGCTCAGAGAACGTGAACCGGATCGCAACGTGTATCACCGGCTGGCAGACATGGAATGGCGTGCCACGCCGGGCCCTACCGAGAGCGTGGGTGGCAACGCCATGATGACAGTCGAGGCTCTGCAGCAGGTGGAGGGGTTCCGGCAGGATATCGCGGCCGGAGAGGAGTTCGAGCTGTGTGCTCGCATACGCGCGGCCGGTTGGTCGGTGATGCAGCTCTCGCGCGAGATGGCTACGCACGACATAGGAATGGAGCGGTTGGGGCAGTGGTGGACCCGCTGTGTGCGCCACGGCGTTGCGCTGGCGCGACAGGCACTCAACGCTGAAGACCATTCGCAGATGGATCGCCATCGCTGGACGAAGAAGATGGTATCCGCGCTCACCTGGGGCGGCCTCGTGCCCTTGACGCTTGTTTCATTGCCGCTTCCGTTGGCCGCACGCGCGACAGCGCTATGCGGTGCCTATGGCTGGCTCGGCGGCAAGATCGCGCGAGCTCAACGTGCCAAGGGGTGGGATGAGTCGGATAGCATGCTCTACGCAGCTAGCTGTGTTGCCGGCAAGCTGCCTGAGGCCGCTGGGGTCATGTCCTTTGCCGCAGAGCGGGCCCGCGGTATCGTCCGCGCCGGAACCTGGCAAGCGCCACGGGCCAGTTCCGCCACCGCCGTCCCGGCGCGACCCGCTCAAGCAAGGAACTCCCGGGCCCGTACCCATACCTGTCTGCAGGCGGCGCCGATGCGCCGCCCCGATCGCGTTGCGCGCACTTGACGCGCGACGAAGTTCCGGATCATGCCACTTTCGCAGGCAATCGAAAGAGCGGCGCCTTGAGACGCTCCACCACGCGCGCCTTCTCGAGCGGCCGTCGCCTCGCGAGGTCGAGGAGGTCGCGCGCCAGTAGGAGCACGGGCTCAGCGCTCTCAACGGCCACAGCGCGCACGATTCCATGGTGTTTCCGCATGTAGTAGTAGCGGCTGCTAAAATAGTGCTCCGCAATGCATCCCGCCGCCAACGGGGCACCCGTGGCTCGTGCGGAGCTGCCTGCGCAATGCTCGGCCACTGCCTCCCCGACCGCCCAAATCTCGGCCCCGGCCTCCCTGGCGCTCGCACACAGGTCGCTTTCCTCAAAGTAGAGGAAGAAACGTGGGTCGAAGCCACCCAGGTCACGAAAAAGCTCAGTGCGTACCATCAAGGCCGCACCGCTCACCCAATTGGTTCGGAAAGGCTCCGCACCGGGGAGGATCGTGCGCATAGCGCGCCCACGACCGAGACCCGTATGCAGCAGCACCGAAGCCAGTGGCTCCAGCATGCCAGCGTGCTGCAAGGTCTCTCCGTTCCTTATGGCCGGACCACAGATGCCGGCCTTAGGGTGCTCCTTCATGAACCGCTCGAGAATGCGCAGGGCGCCGGAATGCAAGGCCGCGTCGGGATTCAGAAAAAGCAGATAGGGTGTGGTCGCCCCGCGCGCTCCCAGATTGCAGCCGCGTCCAAACCCGAGATTCCCCCCACTATCGATGGCCTTCACCCAGGGGTAGTGCGCGCGCACCAGATCAAGCGCGCCGTCGCCACTCCGATTGTCGACGACCACGCAGCGGAGCCCTCGCTCGCGCCGATCCTGCTCCAGGGACCGCAGCGCGTTGTCGATAGTCGAGATCGAATTGTACGTCACGACCACCACCGTAGTGGCGCTGGTGTCGTTCAAGCTCTTGGTGATACGGCTCAAAACTCGGACGTTCGGCGGAAGTAAGGAACGATGTTCTCCGCTCAGAGTGCTCGTCACTGGTGAACGGCCTCGATTGGGGCCTTCTTTAGCAGGACCCCGCGTTGCGCTCGTTGCGACGGCCGGCTCGACGCGTTTCGGATACGCTCAATCGCCGGAACCTCGATTCTTGATCTTGGCGCAACAAGCGTGAGTTCCGCTCCCGTCAGGGGTAAAGTCCGGTCGCCTGCACCCGTATTCGGTAGGCGCGAGCAAGAGCGAGCATGCGCAACGAACCAGCACCGAGAATCGCATACCTGGTCAGCCAGTATCCGGCGACATCACACACTTTCATCCGCCGAGAGATCGCCCATCTTCGCAGTCAGGGGCTGGAGGTGGATACCTTCAGTGTTCGGCGCGCGCGCGTCGAGGCCCTGGTCTCCGATGCGGACCGGCGCGAAGCCGAAAGCACGCACTCGATTCTGCCCACCTCGTTGAAGAAGCTCGCCACCGCGCACGGGCGCACCCTGCTCCGGCACCCGGACCGCTATCTGCAAGTGCTCCGGCAGGCTGTACGCAATCGGGTACCCGGGAGCCGCGCGCTGGTGTGGAGTCTGTTCCATTTCGGGGAAGCCATGTTGTTGGTCGACGAGCTTCGCGAGCGCGGCGCAACCCGGGTGCACACGCACTTCGCAAATGCGGGCGCGCAGGTTTCGTTGCTGGCCGCAGCCTACCTGAAGCTGCCATGGAGCCTGACGCTGCACGGACCAAGCGACTACGAGTACCCGTCCAGCGAGCTGCTGGCGCACATGGTCGATGCGGCTGACTTCGTGGCCTGCATCTCCCATTACGGCCGCTCGCAGGCCATGCTGCGTGTGCCGAGCCGGCTGTGGGAGAAGCTGCACATGGTGCGCTGCGGTCTCGATACGGTGGAGCTGCAGCGTGTCGCTCCCAAGTCGCGCGACACCGAAGGTCCGGTGCGGCTCTTGTGCGTGGCCCGGCTCGACAGGCAGAAGGCGCTGGAGGGTCTGGTTGAGGCCGTCGGCGAAGTGGTCGACAGCGGCGTCGACCTACAGCTACGCCTCGTTGGTGCGGGGCCCGACCGAGCGGCGCTCCGGTCCTACATTCGAGTTCGCGGTCTAACCGGGCGGATCAAGCTGCTGGGGCCGCTCGGCGGCCGGGATCTGTGGTCCGAGTTCCTGGGTGCCGACATGTTCGCCATGTCGAGCCTGATGGAGGGACTCCCGGTGGTTCTGATGGAAGCCATGACGCTGGGACTCCCCGTGATCGCTCCCCGCGTGGCCGGCATTCCCGAGCTGGTCGTCGATGAAGAGACAGGGCTCCTGTACCACCCATCCGACTGGAGCGGATTGGCGGCTTGCATCAGGCGCCTGGCAGCGGACGAGGACCTACGGTCGCGGCTTGCGGCGCGCGCGAGGGACAAGGTGACGGTTCAGCACAGTGTCGAGGTTGCCTGTGAGCCGCTGCTGCGCCTCCTAACGTCGAGCGCCCGGGACGGCGAGGCCGCGCAAGTCGACGTCATCGCCCCACAACCGACCCACTCTTCGGTGCAGCCGCCGGTACCCACTGCCGCGACGGCGAGCGCTGTGCAGAGCTCTATCTCGGCACCCGAGGTCAGCGTGCCCACCGACGCTGGCCCGGTACCTGACACGACGGGCACACCAGAGCTCGTACCGGCCCGCTAGCAACATGGGGCTCGCTCAGCTGATCACAGCCCTGGACGGCATCTGGAGGCTCGCCGCATCCGCGCTGAGCGTGCCCACCGCGGTGTTCGTTGGGGAGTGCATTGCCGCGCAGTTCCCGACGCCCCGTAGCCCGAAACCCCGCAGGGGCGGTCCCATTTCTACGGTGGTGGTGGTCCCTGCCCATAACGAACAGGCGGTCATCGCGAAGACCGTCGCGCACCTGCTCGAGCAGGTGCGGTCGCAGGCACGGGTGCTGGTGGTCGCGGACAACTGCGATGATCAGACCGCCCGCCGGGCGCGCGATGCTGGCGCGGAGGTTCTTGTGAGGCAGGACCGCCAGCGACGCGGCAAGGGATTCGCCATCCAGTATGCGCTCGAGCACCTCGCCGCCAACGCGCCCGACGTGGTGGTCGTCTTCGACGCGGACTGCGCGGTGGCCTCGGACTCGGAAGCCACACTGCTTGAGCTGGCAGCGCTGGCCCACGAGCTGGGGCGTCCGGTGCAGGCGGAGTCAGGGTGCACTCTTCCGCCAAACCCGACGCCTAGGATCGTCGTTTCTGCTCTCGCCTACCTGGTCCGTAGCTGGATCCGGCGACGAGGGCTCAAGCGTCTCGGGCTTCCTTGCCACCTTGGCGGAACGGGCATGGCACTACCCTGGAGCGTGCTTCGCGAAGTACATGGGTACCACGACGACCTCGTCGAAGACCTCGTGATGGGCCTGGACCTCACGCGAACCGGCTACCCGCCCTACTTCATGCACGAGGCGAGGGTGGTCAGTCCCCTGCCGGAACGCGACCAAGCCGCACAGACACAACGTCGCCGTTGGGAGCACGGCCACCTGGCTGCACTCGTCAGCACGGCACCCCGGCTGTTGCTGCGTGGCCTCTACGAAGGTCGCAAGGAGCTCATTGCACAGGGCCTCGACCTCATGGTCCCACCGCTGGCGTTTTTGGTGAGCTTGCAGCTTCTTTTGATCGCTGGAGGAGCGTGCCTCGCGTGGGCCGGAGCCTCTCCGCTTGCGTTGTTCATCTCTGGCGCAGGCCTTCTGGCACTCTGCGCCGCCGTGCTCATTTCCTGGGCACGCTTCGCTCGCCGCGAGATTCCCATGCGCTTCATCCTCACGGTGCCGGCTTATGTGCTCTGGAAGATTCCGATCTACTTGTCGTTCTTGCTTGGCAGACAGGAAAGAAACTGGGTGCGGACCGAGCGTCGGACAGAGCAGGCCCGCGAGCCTGAGCCCAGGTCGTGAGAAACACGCTTTCAGGCCTGGCTCACGTCGCACCTTGGCTTTCGCTTGCACCCTCGGCCGCGGGAGGCTGGGAGCCCGGGATCGGCGACCCCAGCTTCGTGGGGTGGTTCACGGTGTTTGCCTACTTCGCGGCAGCCGCCCTTTGCTGGCGCCGCCGGGCACCCATGGAAGCCTCGCGCCCGCAGCGTGTGGCCGGCCTGTGGTTGGGGCTGTGCATGCTGCTGCTGCTGCTGGGGGTGAACAAACAACTCGACCTCCAAACCTGGTTCACCGTGTCGGCTCGTCACGTTGTCACGGAACTGGGCTGGTACGATCAGCGCAGGACGCTGCAAGCTGTGTTGATCTCTGTGGTGGGGCTCGGTGGCCTCGGCTGCGTTGCAGTGCTCCTGTGGTTCGCCCGTGGTCAGCTGAGGCAGCTGCGCCTCCCGCTCGCCGGCAGTGCCTTGCTCATCAGCTTCGTGGTGATCCGAGCCGCCTCATTCCACCACGTCGACGAGATGCTCGGAGTGCGCGTTGCCGACCTGCGGACGAACCGGATCCTGGAGCTCGGGGGCATCGGCTTGATAGCCGCCGGCGCCTGGCAAAGGGGCGTAGGGAATGGTCGCACGGACGGGCCGGTGACGCGAGCTGGCTAAGCCTTCAACAACGGCAGCACGTCGCTCGCGTTTTGGATCACGCCATGTGCGTGGGTGGGGCGGTAGGCGTCCGAGACGTATGGATAGCCGTATCCGGTAGGGCCGTTGTGTTCCACTCCCTGCCATTCCTTTTGCGGAAGCCCCATCGCCTGGAGCACGGTTGCCAGCCACTGGTTGTACGTCAAGCCAGAGTAGCCGCGTTCCTTGCCCCACTTCTGGGTCATTCCCTCCTGCGTGCGCCGCCGGTAGTCGACGCAAACCCCTGTCTTCAGGAACCCCGCAGCGCTACCAGCCGTGATCACCGGCATACTTCTCGCGTTGTGCGTTTCCTCACCGCTTTCGTTACACCAGACGATCAGAGTACTGTCCAGCACGCTGGAGCCCGCACCGTCTTCCACGTCGAGCTTTCGCGCGAGATCGAGAAACACCTCCCGAAAGACGGCGCCGTTCGCTTGCTGCAGCTTGAGCTGTGCGTCTGGTTTTTCCCACTGGTGAGCCACGGCCTGATGCCAGTCACCGCCGTGCGCAACGAAGACCTCCTCCACCACCCCCACAACCGCGATTCGACTTGCACCGCATAGGAAGGCTGCTGCGATCACGTCGTTGAGCGCCTGGTAGTATCCTCGAGGGTCCGTGCTCGATGCCGGCGCGCTCAGGTCATTGCAGGTCGCGTGCCGGACACGCGTGCTCAGGCGCCGTTGCAACTCGGACAGGCGGTCCATATGATCGTCGAGGCGCTGGCGATCGGCCCCGGAGAGCCTGCGGTTGGATTGCTTTAGACTGCGGTAGCTCTCGATCACACGGTCCACGATAGGTTGCCGCGGTTTGCCAGAAGGCCCGCTGGTGGGTTCGAAGATCGCATTGAAGATCTTGACCGGGTCGCGCTCGGACCGCACTTCCTGGATGTCTCCCGTCCTGGCCGAAGGATTCGAGTAGCCCCAGCACAGCCTGCCCATCTTGCCGGTCACGATCGAGCGCAGCCGGATCCCCGTGAGGTCGGGGTAGAACCTGGCAGACCAGGCCATGAGCTGGTCGATGGTGGGCATCGGATGGCGTTGAGCTTCCTTGCCCTCGCTACCGTTGCCATCGTTGCGGGCGAAGTTCCCGAGGTGTCCGCCGGTGTGGTGACCGATGTAGAACGGGATATCGAGACCCCTGAGCACGTTCATCTTGGCCACGAGGCTCGATGTGAGCTCGCTGGTCGGCGCGCGCAGCACCTCGGAAATGACCGACTGCCCGCCCTGCTGCGTGGCCCTGAGCGTTCCGCTGCGGATCGCGTGGCCCGGATACAGTGGCTGGTCAGGACCCAACAAGCGCTCGGGCGGGAAGATCTTGTCCTCGAACAGACCTCCGTGATTGGAGGCGATCGCCACGAAGCGGGGCTCCCTCGGCGCCCGCGCCTTTGCTCCGGAGGGCAGAAGCGACGGGAGCCAGGGCAAGGCGAGCGCGAAACCACCGCCCCCGTAAAGAAACTGCCTTCGTGCCAGGTTGCGAGCTTTGCGGTGCATCAGCCTTGTTCTCCTTGTAGGGTCCCCGTCATTCGGTAAACAACCGCTGCCTGAACTCGGGGGCGAGGGCCGCCTCCCGTAGCATCGTCGCGATAGAGCCGCCCTGACCCAGCGCTCTCCATAGCTGGTCGAGCGCACAGCCGTCTTTTTCGTCGTCCTCCCAGCGCCCGAAGGTGAAGCGGAAGTAGTGGCGCGCCATGCACGCCTGCGCCTTGCCGCTGTCGAGGATGAGCCTCATCAGATCCTGCGCGCCCGCCGACGGAGTCTCGTCGCCCGGCACGACGTTCGGCATCGTGCTGGTGTCGATAGGTGCAGCGCCCGTCTCGTTGCCCTCGGCGTCAAACAAGCGCTGGACCTCCCGCCAGCGTCCCAGGCCATCGAAGTCCTCGGTCGCAAACCCCAGCGGGTTGATGAGCGTGGCGTGACAACCCGCACATGCGCTGCCCGGCTGCTCGGTCAACGCCTCGACCACCTCGCGGGTCCCCGCGGTGTCCGTGGGTTCCGTGGAGTTGCTGGCCGCGTTGTCCGGCGGCGGCGGAATCGGGTCGCACAACATGTTGGTACGGATGAACACACCTTTCATGATGGGCCGGGTATTGGCTGAGCCTGTGGCGACGAAGGCGGCGCGGGTAAGCATCCCCGGTCTCTGTCCTGCGGGAAACCTGGTCGGCTCGGCACCGTCCACGTGCACCGGAATGCCGTACAGGTCCGCTAGCTCCTGTGTACGCGCGAACGAGAGCTCGCTCGACAGCAGCGCGTCGAACCCAGAGGGGTCGTCCCAGGTGTGATGCTGGACCAGATCGAGCACCTCATCGATCATCTGTCCTCGCAGCTCGGACGACGGTAGGTTCGGACCCGCGAATGCCTTGAACACCGGTTGGTCGTTGAGCGTGTCCATGGCCGGCACGTCCTCCAGCTTGAGCCAGTCACGATAAAACTCTCGCGTTGTTTCACGCGTGCGCGGATCAGCGAACAGGCGCTCGACCTGCTCCCGATACGGGCCGGGATCCGCCAATGCTCCACTTGCGGCCGCATCCCAAAGCTCCTGATCCGGCATCGTGTCCCAGAAATGATAGGAAAGTCGGCTCGCCAGCTCGAACGCGTCGAGCTCCTGCGGCTCGTCAGGGTTGGTCTCGGCTCCCCCGTGCTCCACCAGGTAAAGGAACTGCGGCGCGCTGAGGATACCCGCAATCACGTCCGCAACGCCTTCGGGCGCGACTCCGGGCGAGAGTCCATAGAACCCCAAATAGAAGTCGACCTCGTCCGTGCTCAGCGGTCGTCGTAGCGCGAGCCCCCCGAACCGCTGCACGAACTCGCGCAGGCATACTTCGTCGTTGGTAGCGTCAGTGTCCGCCGCGCACGTCCCCAGCGCGCTCGCGATGCGGCTCGAATCCGAGAGCAGACGCCCGACTTCCAAGGCTAGCTCATAGGTGGCTTCGACGTACGCTTGTGAGACGTCCTGGTCCAACCTGCGATAGCTGCCGTGCAGATCCTGAGGCAGCTTCTTGCGTTGCTCCTCCGGCAACAGGTCCAGCTGGCTCGCGAGTGCATCAAAGGCGCTGCTCGCGATTGCTTCGTCGGCCAGTGTCCTCCGCAACAAATCGGCAAGCGTGCGCGTGATCTGTCGCTTGCTGAGGCGGCTCCAACCAGGCGACGGAGCTGCGATGGCACTGGCATCACAGGCAAACGGACCCCCCTGCATCGAGCCATCTCCCAGACGAAACGGGGACGTAGTGCCCAGGTCCACCCGGCCGTCGGACACAGTGTCGCCCGCCGGCCCGATACATCCCGCTGCCAGCATCGCGCCGGCCAAGAAAGCGGGCACAGGTGGCTGCATCCTGCCTGCGTGTGTCTCGCCCACCGACAGGTGCGGGCGCTGGCGCTTACCTGAGGAACTCGGCTCCGTACAACTCACTTCTCGCAACCTCGTCGCCTAGCTTCACTCGGTACCAATCGGGTAGTCGGGTAGTTTTTTCAATGTAGAGGGATATGTACTGCTGTGGTAAAATCGTTTGAACGCATGGGAATCAATGCGATTTTTTATTGAATTTTGGTGTCCGTGAGCCGCGCCGCCCGGCTGTTCGGTCGACAGCCGCGGTCGCCCAGTACGGCCCAACAAAAAGCCTGAATCGGTTCCAAGAACGCCAGCAACGCCTGCGCTTCGCCCTCGGCCCGCCCTTCAATGCGCCCCTCAGCGCGCACCGGGGTATTCGCCTTGGTTCAGGACAACAGCTGGAACAGAGGGATGGCGAAGAGTCGATCGTCCAGCTGTACGGCCTCGACTCCGTTGTAGCCCAGGACTGCTGCCTGCACGCCAGACGAGCCCATCAGCGCGCGCAGACCCTTGAGGTCACGACCGTCAAAACGCGTTGCTGCCTTGACCTCGATCGCTATCGAGCTCCGGGGCTGGGCAACCACGAAGTCGACCTCGTAACGGCCTTGAACGTGCCAGAATGACACTTCGTACCGCGGAGCGTGCGACGCCATCAGGCTGAGCAGATTCTGAGCCACGAACGTCTCGAACAACGGGCCGCGTACGAACGGCTCGGATCGCGAATCAAGCTCACGGACACCCATGAGGAAGGCTGCGAGCCCCGAGTCTGCCATGAAGATCTTCGGCGACTTCACGAGCCGACTCTGGCGATTACGCAGGAAGGGCGGAACTCTGCGAGCAACGAAGGAGACCTCGAGCAACCCGAGATAGCGCGAGACCGTGGAGGGGGGCAGATGGGCATCGCGCGCGAGGTCGCTCTGGTTGAGAATCGAGCCTGTACGGTGAGCCACGAGGTGCAGGAGACGACGGAAGCCCGCGAGGTCGGCGACGCGCGCGAGATCGCGCAGGTCGCGCTCGAGGTAGGTCTGCTCGTAGCCTGACAGCCAGGTGTCTGCGACTTCGGGGGGCCGGCCATGGACGGGTGGCATGCCGCCGGCCAGCACCTCGGCGTCCGTCACGGGCCGGCTCGCCACCGCTTGGCCGGGAAGCTTCGAGCGCTCCAGGAAGTCAAGGAGAAAGGGCCGCCTGTGGGTTGCACGGGTTGCTTCGCGCAGAGAAAAGGGCTCGAGTCTCAGATGTACAGCGCGCCCAGCCAGTGACTCGCTAACGCCTTTGAGTAACGAGAGGTTGGCCGAGCCGCTGAGCAGAAACCGACCCGGCTCGCGGTTGGCGTCGACCTTGCGCTTGATCGCGACCAGGAGCTCTGGACAACGCTGAACCTCGTCAATGGTGAGCGCGCCTGAATCCGACACCAGCGCCTCGGGGTTGTGCCGAGCCGCCTCCAACGTTGCGAAGTCGTCCAGCGTCAGATACCGCCGCCCACGACACGTCGGATCATGCTGCAGCAAGGTCGTCTTTCCAGTCTGCCGCATCCCGGTGACCACCACGACAGGCATATACGACAAGCACCTGCCCAGCCGCACACTCAGGTCTCGCGGGATGTAGTTGTCATAATCAGCCATTATATGGTGGATTATGACAGGTGGATGCGCGATTCCAAGGGCTTCCGCGCCGGGCGCAAGCCGCTGGTGGGGCGCGCCCATCGTTGTCGAAGGCCTACAAGCCTGCGTCTTCGTACACGGAGGACAGGGACAGGTCGAGACCCACGCAGGCTAGCTTGATCCGATCCTCTTCAGCATAGACGGTGTTACGAAACCCGGTGTCTGCTCTTTCGTGCACCTCGATGCGGCGCGAGGTCCGAGACACCAGCATCACCGCCTGCAACGACGGAATGCTCTTGTAGTGCTGCAGCTTCTCGCCGCGATCATAGGCGGCGGTGCTGTTGCTGAGCACTTCGACCAGGAGCTTCGGGTTGGTGACGGTCGTATCGCTTTGCGGGTCTCGTTGCGGGTCGCCGCACACCACGGTGACATCCGGATAGGTGGCGAGCCCTGTTTCCAGGACGCGAATGCGCAGGTCGGCGGTGTAGACACGGCAGGGCCCGCCTCGCAACGACACCAGCAGGGCAGATGCGATGGACGCGGCCAGGGCCGCGTGCTCGGGGGTCCCCCCCGCCATGCCGTAGATTTCTCCGTTGAAGAACTCGTGCTTGACGTTCGACGCGTCTTCAAGGGTCAGGTACTCCCGAAAAGTGTAGCTGTGGCGAGGGGCGGGCTGGCTCACGCCCGGATCATAGCGGCGGCGGCGCCGCTCGGCCAAGCTCAGCGTGCTTTCGTGGTCTATCCCGGCTCCGAGCGCTACCCGATGACGCAAGACGCCGAAGTCATCGGGCAGCGCCAATTGGCAGCGTTGCTCCAGGACCTGGCGAACGTGGCTCGAGCGTGACGGCTGCTGCGGGGGCGTTGACGTGGTGTCGGCGCACGAGCTCGCCGGTCGCGGCCGCCTATTGTGGGACGGACCCTATGCCGTAGGCGTAAGCGCCTGCTCGAACTCGAGCCGTTCGCTCAGCCTTTGCTGAACGAGCGATTGTATGAGCGCCAGGATCTCGCCCTCCTGGCCCTTCTCGAAGACGCAGTCCACGGCGCCCTCGTAGCGCTGGGACATGGCTCCGTAGGTTCCAACATAGGCCGTACACAGCACCCGCCACACGTGAGGCCAGAGCTCTCCCACGATGCGCAAGAGGGTCACTCCATCGATGCCAGGCATGTCTCCATCGCTAAGCACGAGATCGATGTTGCCGGAGGACAGGTACGCGAGGGCCTCGTGGGCGTCCTGCGCCTGCACCACGGAAACCTCGCGACGGCGCAACAGACGCGCAAGCGTGTTGGCAAAAGACACGCTGTCATCCACGACCAGAACGACGATTGGCCAGCTCGAGGACACCCGACGCTCGAAGTGCGGCACGTTCATCGCGTAACCCTTCACGATCCTGCCCTGGACACTACACCCGACCCTTTGCCGACCCTTTGCCCGCAGAGCGCTCGATCCTAGCTCAGGGCGTGGATCGGTGGAACCACCTTTCAACAGAATTCACGCGCTTGTGCACCCAGCCGGATTAGGTCCCTCGGTGCCCGTCCCGAGACTCCAGACCCGACATGGCGCAGCGCGGCATCGCCCACCTTGACACTGGGTCTTGACACTGGGTCGAGCGATCACAGATTGAGGGTGCGAGACATCCGACACACGACAGCTTGTGGTGTCCTGCAGATCGGCTGGATGTCATGACCAGACACATCCTCGTCGTGGACGATCACCGGGGCTCGCGACAGGCGCTGGCGGAGTTGCTGCAGGTCGAGGGCTATGAGGTGTCAGAGGCTCGCGACGGCGCCACCGCGCTCGCGATTTGCACCCTCAACGACGTTGATGCCGCAGTCGTGGATTACACGCTCCCGGACATCGACGGGGTACGTCTCACGGGTGAGCTTCGAGAGAGCAGGCCCAACCTCGCCGTCATCGTGGTGAGCAGCGTGACCAAGTACCGGCTGAGCGGTGGAAAGCTGGCCGCCAACGATCACGCGAGCGCCGCCAAGAACGCCGGTGCAAGCGCATTCCTTTCAAAACCACTTGACATCGGGACCCTGCTCGCGTCGCTGCACGCGGTTGTAGGCCGACGCCGGCCTCGAAAAAGCTGCGGCTGAAAGCGTCATACGTGCAAGACTTGCGTCGACGAGAAGCGTCGCTGGAGGGCTCGGCTCCGGCGTGGCGTAAGGGCTAGCGCATTGCGCAGCCGGCATACGCCTTGCGTGTGAGCGCGGAAGCCAAGGATCCGCCACACCCGCGGTCCAGCTTGACACAGCCCGCGACGACGAACTAGCTCATGCCCGTGGCCACCGTTGAAGTCCTGTATCAGCTCGCCAGCTATGTGGGCTTCACCAAGGACGACCAGGAGCTGCTTTGCGCCATGGGGCCTGTCGTCGAGCCCCACTTCAACGACATCGTGGAACGGTTCTACCTCGAGGTCAGGCGGCAACCCGCAACCGCCGCCATCGTGAGCGAGCCGCAGCAAATCGAACGGCTCAAGGGCGCGCTCCGCAGCTGGCTCAAGACGCTCTTCGCCGGAACCTACGACGAAGCCTACTTCGAGAAACGGGCGCGCATCGGACGCACCCACGTCCGCATTCAGCTGGAACAACGCTTCATGTTCTCGGCCATGAACGTAGTTCGCAGGGGCCTGCACGAAGGCTTGCGCCGGGTCGACTGGCCTCGCGACCGCGCCGAAAGGGGGCACGATGCGCTGGACAAGATCTGCGACATCGAGCTTGGAATCATGCTTGAGACATATCGCGAAGACTACGTGCTCAGGCGCACGGCGGAAAGCGAGATCATGGCTGCGATGGGCAGACTGACCGCCGGGCTCGCCCACGAGATCCGTAATCCGCTCAACGCAGCCAAGCTCCAACTCGAGCTGATGCGTCGCACCGCTCGCGGGCTAACAGACGGCTCCGATCGCGAGCAGATCGGTAAACGCGTGGACATCGTCAACGGGGAGCTTGAACGCCTTTCGGCGCTATTGGACGACTTCCTGAGTCTCGCACGGCCGCACGCGATCGAGTCCCACGCCCTGGATCTTTCCCAACTCATCGTGGAGATCGCGGCGCTGCAGGCCCCCGCGGTCGAGGACAAGGGTGTAACCCTGCTGCATCGCCCCGGGCGTGACCTTCCCAAGGTCCAGGCTGACCCAGCCCGGATCAAGCAGGTGCTGCTGAATCTCATCACCAACGCCGTGGAAGCGACCCAGGGACGCGCCGACGCCAGGGTGGAGGTGTCCGCTCACACACTCGACGACGGCTACGTTGAAGTCTGGGTAAGGGATAACGGTACCGGGATCGAGCCCGAGGTCATGGATCGCGTGTTCCAGTCCTTCGTCACGACCAAAGACGCGGGCACGGGGTTGGGGCTGACCATCGTCAAGAGCATCATCGATCGCCACGGCGGCAGCATACGACTCGAACCCGCGGCGGACTGCGGTGTGCTCGCGCGCTTCACGCTGCCGACGGCTCGGACGCGTCACGCCAGTGTCCTGTAGCGCCGCCATCGGACTATGAGTCCTCGTCCAGCTGATATTCCTTCAGGCGCTTCATGAACGTGCGCAGCGGCATGCCGATCAGCTTCGCGGCTTGGGCTCTGTGACCGCCGGTCTTGATCAAGGCTTCCCGCATGAGGTTGGACTCGAGCTGTTGAAGCCGCTCCTTGAGAGGAGGGCCAGCGAGCGATTCGGGCGCCCCCGGCCCGCTGCTCGCTGGCGGGTCCGGCCGAGCGCGCAGTGTGTCGGGCAGGTCCTCGAGCCCTATCAGATCACCCTCTGCGAGCACGGCGGCTTGCTCCACGACGTTGCGCAGTTGGCGCACGTTGCCCGGCCAGGCGTATCGTTTCAGGCACTCGATGGCAGAGGCAGAAAGGTCCTTGGGGCAATCGTCGGGCAGGCGTTTGCCTCGCAGGAATTGGTGGGCCAACGGCACGATCTCCTCCACGCGCTCTCGCAAAGGCGGCACATGCAATCGCATGCCTTCGATCCTGTGCAGAAGGTCTTCACGGAATTGCCCCTCCTGACACATCTGCGCGAGATTGCGGTTGGTCGCCGCGATCAAGCGTACGCTGGTCGGACGCTCCCGCTCCGATCCCAGGCGAGTGACGCTACCGGTTTCCAGGACACGCAACAGCGCAGCTTGTGCACGCTCGGACAGCTCGCCCACCTCGTCGAGAAACAAGCTGCCACCGTCCGCCTGCTCGAAGAGCCCGGCGGCGGCTCTCGTGGCCCCGGTGAACGCACCCTTTTCGTGCCCGAACAAGACGCTCTCGAGCAGGCCCGCCGGCAGTGCAGCCGAGTTGACGACCTTGAACGGACCAGCCGCCCTTGGGCTCGCTTCGTGGATGGTGTGAGCCACCACCTCCTTGCCTACCCCGGTCTCGCCGGTGACCAGAACCGGGAGCAGCGTGCGGGCCATCTTGCGCGCGTTGCCATGCACCCGAAGCATCGCCGAGCTCTCGACCACGATGTCGCCGGCCGAGGTCTCGCTGCGGGCGGACACCGAGCCCATCATGACGCCGGAGGACTCCACGCTCAGTGCTCGCCGAATCTCCCGCCGGTCGGACAGCTCGGACTCGGTGTCGTGGATCCTGATCGACAGCTTGAGCTCTCCGAGCACCGCCACGTCACCGTCGCCGAGGGTCGCTTCCCGGATGCGCACTCCCTGCAGCCAGCAGCCGTTTCTCGACCCGAGATCGCGAATCCGTATGCCGCTCGGACCGAAAGCGACGTGCGCGTGCTGCCGCGACAGGCTGCGGTCATCGGCCACGAGCTGCGCTGGGCTCGAGCGCCCGATCACGGCCTCCTCCCCGCGCCGCAGGCGCAGGACGCTATGGCCACGGGAGCCATAAAGGACTAGCAGCGCCTGTAGCGGCAACGGCTTGCGCGCCAGCTCGATGGGCCGCACCTCGAGCGTGCTTTCTTCGTGCTTGCTCAAAACTTCACTCACCTTGCCTGGAACGCGGGGCCTTGGGCGGGCCTTACCAGCGTGTCCGCAGCTCGGAGTAGAGCATAGCGCCGGAGCCCGGCCGCACCATCCACGCAACCTGCAGCGTGTCCTCGTCCTGGCCCTGCTTCCTGCCGGTGCGAGCGTCGTTGCTCCACAGCATCCAGCCGAGCCCCGCTGCCGCAGCCACCGCGCCGGTTGCCCACAGCACGTCGGAAGTCACGGCCAAGACTCTGGCTCGTGACTGCTTGGATCGCAGATCCGGCCGCGGGCAGGGCCGGGCACCGGCGCACGCCTCCACGACCTGCCGGTCAGCACGCAGGGCAAACCACCCGCTGGCCAGCCCTGCCGCCACCA
Source organism: Pseudomonadota bacterium (assembly GCA_022361155.1). NCBI lineage: Bacteria > Pseudomonadati > Pseudomonadota > Pseudomonadota bacterium. The sequence continues at coordinate 6,710 of JAKSBK010000552.1, read as the reverse complement.
AGCCCGAGCCCCCGACGAGCAGTCCGAGGGCCGCGCCGGGGGTCGTGTCGTGCGTGGAGACAGGCTCCAGGCTTGGACCGGACCAGCCGCTCGAGACGGGCTCGGTGCTGCGCCGGTCTTGTTGACTCAGAAGGGCAGCAGCGCCGGCTTCGGGAGCGGCTGCCCGCCCATCGCTCGAGGAGCCTGGCGTCCCGGACGAGGGGGAGCCTGGCGGCGGCACGGAAGCGGACGCCAGGGCTTTCGTCTCCTGCAGCACGATACGGTGGGTCACGGTCTGGCCCGCACGCACGTCGAGCTCGTTGCGAAGGTTCGCAAAGCCCTCGGCTGCGGCCTCGACGACGTGCGACCCGGGCACCAAGTACATGTGCCGTGCGGCGCCTGGGGCCAGGGGCTGTCCATCGACGCGCACCTCGCTGCTCTCGGGCGACACCAAAAGCCTCACGTCGGCCACCTGCCGGAGCGCCTCGCCGCGCATGGAGCGAGCGCGCTCGCGGCTTTCGGAGTCATATACCGGGTCGCTCGTGCGCAGGTACTCGTCCAACGTTTCCAGCATCGCCGTGAAACGGCGTTGGTGTTGGAGTGTGACGGCAAGATTGAAGCGTGTGGGAGAACGATCCACCAGGTCGAGCGAGCGGCGAAATGCTTGCTCGGCTTCGACCCAGCGTTCTTGCTCGGCAAGACGCGACCCTGCCTCGAATTCGGCGCGGGCAGCGGCCAAGTCCGCGCTCGGTCGATCAGGCTGAGCCCAGGCACTGCAGCACTGCCAGGCAGCGAAGCCCGTCGCGAGGGACACGATCAGGAGAGGAAGCGCCCCGAAGGACGCCCGGGCAGGGCGTGAACCGAGCGCCCGCCCGCGCTCCACGCGCCAGCGCCAGTACACTGCGGGCCCGGTGGAGCTGCTAGGTGCTTGACCAAGGGGCGATGCTTGGAGCGGATAGGTTCTTGGGCCTCCTACCACGTCTCGAGCCTCGCCTTGCGCGTGACTGCTGCAGCGCGCGCAGGCGACTGCCGGGCTGGTGCAGCTTCGGATCTCGCCCACGGCACAAGCTCGGCAGCGTCTTGGCGAGGGAATTCGGGACGGTCTCGCCTGCCCCCCGGCAACCGGCGACCGGCTCTCGCCCGGTCCGGGTTGGGTAGCTGCTCGGGCCCGGCACCGCGCGCCCGCACGGCCCCGCGTGCCGGTACAACGGCCCGCACAGTCTGGTGGGCACGCGCTCCGTGGCGCGAGAGCTCGCTGCCGGCGACTGCGCGCGGGGACGAGGCTGCCGCGGATTCGGCATGCGATGCGACATGCGTGCCGTCGCCGGTTACGGAAGCAGCCCTGTATGGGCCAGAGCGGCTCTCGTGGTCCCGCCAGTCTGGCGCGGCAAGTCGAGCTTGCTCGGGACTGCCGGGCGGACCGGGGAGCAGCAAGTACGGGCCGCTCGGATCGGCACGGCCGCTCGGATCGGCACGGCCGCTCGCGTGCTGCTGGTGCGCTCGCGTGCTGCCGTCGCCCTGCAAGGCCCACAGGAATCCACTCACCAGCACGAAGGCCGACGCCGTCAACGCGACGTTCCACACACGGCTTGTGGCGCCGGCAGCAGATTCGCGCGGCCGCTCCAGGGGCGGACTGGGGCCCTCGATGCTGACGGTGGCCTCCGCCGGGGTCCGCGCTTGCGCGAGCCAGTCGGCCCAGTCAGGCAGTCCGGTGGGGTCCGGGCGGGCTGGCAAGCTCGTGCCATCCGCCAGCGCGCCGTGCATCAACGCCCGCACAAACTGCTCCACCGTCCCGTAGCGTTCACCGGGACGCTTTGACAGCGCCCTCGAAAGCACCGAACGCAAGCCCGCACCCGGGCGGCTTGACGTGGCGAACGGTTTCGGCGTCTCGTAGACGATGTTGAACATCAACTCGGCGATGTTGCCGCCCGAGAAAGGCGGATGGCCGCCAACGCAGTGATACAGGACCGCCGCCAGGCCCCACACATCCGTAGCGTACGCCGTCCGCTCGCCACGAACCTGCTCCGGCGCCATGTAGGCCGGAGTGCCCAGGGCCTGCCCGGTGCGGGTGGCCAGGCTGTCTCCAAGTGCTCTGGCGATACCGAAATCGATCAGCTTGGGCAGCGCCGGTCCGGACGAAGTATCCAGGAAGATGTTGGACGGCTTCACGTCTCGGTGAATAACGCCTCGCCCGTGCGCGAGACGCACCGCTCCCATGATTGGAATCAGCAGCTCGAGTGCCTCCTGGGTGCTGAGAACCTGCCGGCGCGCAAGCTCTTGCTCGAGCGAGTGGCCGCTTAGCAGCTCCATGACCAGGTACAGCGTGCCGTCCGGCTCCGTGCCGCAGCCGAGCGTCCGCACGATGTTGGGGTGGCTGAGAGACGCCGCAATGCGCGCTTCTCTAATGAAACGGGCGCGCCGCTGCAGCGACTCCGTACCTTCCGGCCGCAGGACCTTGATCGCGACGGGGTTGCCGGTCCTGTGATCGGTAGCAGCGTAGACTTTGCCCATACCACCGGCGCCGACCTGCTGCCTCAGCGCGAACCGACCTCCCTCCAATTGCATGGGCAAGTGTGTATCATCGGCAGCCAGCCCGATCCACCGGGAGCCTGGGCGGATGTAACCGTTCACGGGGTGACCACGCTTGCACGACGGCTTCCCAGGCGGTCTTCTGGGCGGCTTTCGTCCTCGGCCTCGCCCTGCGAAGTACGCAAAGTACTCCTCGGGCGATTCCTGCGGGCGCGCTCGCCCAGAAGACCTAACCTCCGCTCGACCGACGCGGCCACCGGCCGGGTTCAGGGCCTCTGGCAAGACATGGGAGCCGTGGCTGCGCCGCGGCTCTGGCGCTTGCAGACCAGACCGCAGTCGCACTGGCGGTCACTCATGCAAGGACCCGTGTCCTCCGTGCAGGGACATTGTGCCGAGCAGTGCCCGGACTGCCCGCAGGCAGCGATGCAGACGTTGAAATCGGCAGGCAACCCGAAGTCGCTGCCGTTGCTGTTGCCGCATCGCAGGTCTCCTGCGCACTGGGCGTCGTTCTCACAGTGGCCCTGCCCGTGGGCGCAGGGGCAGCTTGGGTCCGCGCAGAAATTGGCGGCAGGTTGGCTCCGATCCAGAGCCGGGCACTCTGCTTCGTGGCCGTACACAACGCGCATCGGCTTGCCCTGGGGATCGACCGCGAGCACATGCAGGGTCCCAGGGCGGATGGTGCCCGCAACGGGCGCCGCCCCCAGGGCGATGGCCGTGTCCACCCATCTGCTCGCCCAGGCTTGGTCGAACCAGGTCAGCCATAGATTGCCGTTGTCGCCCCAGGCGTAGACAAGCTGGTGGCTGAGCTTCCAGTGAGCGCTGGTCGGCGGCGCGCGCAGCCTCGGGCCGTCGTAGCCCCGCGCATTCCAGCCACCGTTGCCGAAAAGGGTCCACTCCACGGGCCTGCGACTCGGATCCAGACCCCACACGTTCACGCAGCAGCCGCTGACCCCGACGGTGAAGGGTGCCGAGGCGAAGGGACCCACGACAAGGCTGGCCGGGATGGGTCGCGGGTCGAGAACCTTCACCCAACTGCTCCAGGCTCCGCTCGCGAACGTGCGATGCATGAGCTCGTTCTGGGTCGATTTGACGAACAGCTCCAGACGATTGGACACGATGGAAGCCACCGAGGGCCTGGAATCGATCCAGCCCACGCTCGCGTCGGTGACAAGCCGCCAATTCGGCAGCCACGACCCGCCCTGCCAAGTCCGCCAGTACAGCGACCCGTTGACCGCGCGCACGAAAAGCTCGATGCGATCCGGGCCCCGAGCCATGGCAGACGGAGCCTCGTTCGCAACCATGAGACCCGACAGCTCCTGGCCGAGACGGTAGCTGCCTTCCCGGTAGATTTCGTGCCTGAGCCTGCCTCCGCCCACAATGGAAAATACGTCCAGCTCGCCCTCACGGCGGGACACGACGGCCAGCGGCTGACCGAGCCTGGGTTCCCCATCCGCCACCACGGAATGCAGCGTGCGGGCGATCCACGCGATCGTGCCCGGTGTGGCGACGCTGACGGCTTGAACGCCCTCGGACGAAGCCGCCAGCTGCCGGGACATCATCGCTGCGAGGAAGAGGAATCCAGGGCTGCCGCCCAGCCCGACCTCAGGGTGATTGTATTCGGCCAGGCAGGGGCCGCTCACGCCGGCGCGCCCGATCGGGCCACCCGTATCCTGGACGAAATCCAGGATGTCTCCTCGCTGTGGACCAGCGGCGCCCAGGTCCACGTCCTGCGCTACCCGGGATACGCTGCGCAGGACGTCGACGCCGCCCGGCATGGGAGGACCCCAGCTCAGGCAGAACATCCTGACGCCCACCATGCCCAGGGGGACCCCTCCCTGGCTCTTCTTGGAGACACCCGGCCACAGAGGCTGAGTGTAGCCTCGAGTCGTGCCCCGTATCCTTACCGGGGAAGCCAACTCGAACAGCGCCAGGTCGATGCCCGGCGCGTGGCAAGCGTCCCCTTCGGTCGGCGTGGCCTGATCTGCCAGGTTGGATGGGTGCCGCACGACACGCAGCACAGGCACGATCTGCTCGGCCTCGCCGCTGCCGAGTCGCGCCACGACTTCGGGGCTGTTGTCGCGGCCTACCGGATGACAGCTTGCAGGCCCCAGGGCCCAGCGGTTGGTCAGCATCGTGGCCAGGCAGCCACCTATGCGCACGGTGCCATGTTCGCCTGGCGGCAGGATCTCACATCCGCTTCCCGAGGCTCCGCAGGGCGGGATGAGGCGGCGGCAGTCGGTGCTGCACGTTCCGTACTCGCCCGCATTCGGCCCGTCGTCGCAGCGTTCCGGACCGTTGATTTCTCCGTCGCCGCAGTGGGGCGCTCGCTCGAGGCAGCCCGGCATGCAGCCGCCGTACTCGCCCAGATTGTTGCCGTTGTCGCAGCTCTCCCCGTTGTTGACGATGGCGTCGCCGCAGCGCGCCGAAGCGCACCGGCCGTCCTGGCATGAAGTGACGGCGACGGTCGGATGGGATTCGGAGCAGCGGTGATCGCAGGTCCCGCAGTGGCGGCCGTTGCTGAGGATGCTCGTCTCGCAGCCGTTGTCGACGCTGCTATCGCAATCCGCGAAGCCGTCGTCGCAGGATGTGAGCAGGCAGGTCCCGCCTGCGCAGCTGGCTCGGGTGTTCGGGAACTGGCAGCGCACGCCGCACTGGCCACAATTGTCCCTGGTCCGCAGATCTGCTTCGCAGCCGTTATCGGGATCCCCGTCGCAGTCCGCAAAGAAGGCTTCGCACTCCCACGCGCACCGACCCTTGCTGCAGGTTGCTACCGCGTTGCTTCGCGCGCAGCCTCGCTCGCATGCTCCACAGTGCTCCACGTCTGTCATGAGAGCCGTCTCGCAACCCGTAGCCGGATCACCATCGCAGTTCGCGTAGCCGCTGCCAGCTTCGCATCGCGGGTCGCACCGAGGCTCGACGCACGCGACCCTGGGCGGGCGGATGACCGGTACGGCAACCGGCAGCGAGATCGCCACGCGCGGCACTTCCGGAGCCTTGGTCGGCGAAGTGAGCTCGACGTTGTCGGATTTGAGCGCGGCCGTACAGCCAGACTGGACAAGGCAGGCGAGCGTCAGGGCGGCGATCCCGGCGGCGGCAACCCGGTGCCCTGCGACTCCGGGTGACCCGCGAGCCGGCTGATCGATCTGCCCAGGCACGACAACACCTCCTCGGGATCTGGCAAGCAGCGCGGTCACTCCAGGCAGCGCAATCCTTCTCGCTCCGGCCGAGCGAGTCAACCGGGCCCTGTGGCCCGCCTGCTTCCAGCCGAAAGCTGCCGGGGACGCGCCGGCCCGCAAAAAGCCCCGCGCACCGGGCCGACCCGCTGCATTGCACCCTTGCTCTCGGGACCCTGCTAGAGTGTCCGGGCTCAAATGGCCCGCCTCGCCTATCGCGTCCTCGTGCTGTTCGCGCACCCTGCGTTCGAGACATCGAAAATCAATCGGCGCCTTGCGGAAGCACCGCAATCGCTCGAGGGCGTCACCTTGCGGGACCTGTACCAGGTCTATCCGGACTTCGACGTCGACGTCGAAGCCGAGCAGGACTCGCTGCTCGAGCACGACGTCGTCGTCTTTCAGCACCCGCTCTACTGGTACAGCGCACCCCCGCTCCTCAAACAGTGGCAGGATCTGGTCTTGGAGCACGGCTGGGCCTACGGCGGTGGAGGCAACGCGCTCCGGGGCAAGCTGGCGCTGCACGTGACCACCACGGGCGCCAGCGAAGCGACGTATGCCCGCGGTGCCACGAACCGCTTCACCCTGGCCGAATACCTCAGGCCCTTTGAAAGCACGGCGCTGCTCTGCGGGATGCACTACCTGCCGCCCTTTGCGGTGCACGGGACCCACGGCTTGAGTCCCGCACAGACCGAAGCGCACGTACGCGATTACCGCCGGCTGCTCGTGGCGCTGCGTGACAGCACCCTCGATCGAGCTCGCGCAGCCAAAGTCGCACGGCTGAACGCACAGCTCGATGCGCTGATCGGCTCCTCCCCGAGCACTGCCTCCAACGGAGCATAGCCGATGGCTGGCCAAGGTTTCTTCCTTCAGGCGTTCGTGTTCCTGGCTGCGGCGGTGGTGTCGGTGCCGCTCGCCAAGCGTCTCGGGCTCGGTTCGGTGCTGGGCTATCTGCTTGCAGGCATAGCGATTGGCCCTTTTGGTCTCGAGCTGCTGGGGGATGAAGTGCAGGACGTGATGCACTTCGCCGAG
>JAKSBK010000551.1 GCA_022361155.1 Pseudomonadota bacterium | reverse complement strand
GCACTTCAACAAGCTCGGCCTCGTGAACATGAAGGGCAGAATCTACGACGCACACATGGGGAGGTTTTTGACGCCGGACCCGTTTGTGCCGGAGCCGGGCAACAGCCAGTCCTGGAATCGGTATAGCTATGTGGGTAACAATCCACTGAACTATACGGATCCGTCGGGATACTTCTGGAAGTGGGCTCTCGCGGCTGGCGCGTGGGTGGGGACAGTGGCTGCATGCTCCGTACTTGAACCTGGGGTGCTGTGTTATGGTGCATTCGCCTTGGCGGTTGGGGCGACCTCCTACGCAAGGTCTGACGGGAACGAGGTTCGCACGTTCATTCCAGGAACATTGGGTAGCGGGTCGACGCGCTCGGGCGCCTATCCCGGAGAGTATCTCGGGCATGCCCCGGGCTACCCGATGGGCTCGGGTGAGCCGTCGGGGGTGGATGGGTTCACGCCGGCGCCGCGCGCTAGCGAGGTACCAAAGGGGGCGCAGACGCTGGCAGCCTCCGCAACTGAGACACGTAGACGGATCGAGAGACTTGCGAGGAAATCTATCTACAGCGAGGCGTGGATGACAGATGTGGCGAAGGGCAACTTCGCTTGCGGTACTTACAAATGCAATAAGTTTGTCTACGATATTCTTGTGGTGGCAGGAGCTGATCCGGGGACGCCTAATTTTGTTAGAGGCCCTCCCTCCGCACGACAATGGGCAGACCCGCAGTTCAATATCCCTGGATGGCGGGTGTTAGGCCCTGGCGAAACACCCATGGGCGGAGATGTCGTCGCCCAAAGGATCCACTACAGCGACGCAGGAGGTCACGTCGCAATCGTCAGCTCTCGGAGGGGTCCGAGCGGTCCAGGGCCGACGTATATTGGTACTGCTGATAGGGGGATTATTCGCGAAAGACCGCTCGGGAAGACGCTTGCACGACCTGGAGTTCAAGCTGGCCCGCTGACATACCGTCGGTGGACAGGAGGTCCATGATGGTACGGTTGTCAGCGTTGCTCGGTCTGTGGGTGCTTGCCTCCTGCACACATGAAAGTGACCGTGAGACCGGCGCACCATCGGCAGCATTCGGGGCGACCCCGGAAGCGGCAAGTAGTTCGAAAGAGCCGTCAATCGAAGTCGCAGCTGAACTGGGATCCAAGTCACAGACGGCAAGAGGGGGTCGCTTGGCCGATCCGAAGGTGAAGGTGGTGAAAGACGACAGAGGTACAGCGGCAGACGGACGCTTGCTCGTCAAGGAAACGACTCGAGGAAACGAATTGGCGAAGGGACAAGACGACTCAAAGCTGCATGGGTTTGAAATCGAGGTCGAGCTTGATGCCAGCACCAAGGCTGCACTTGCGCGAGAAAAGGAACGAGTCGCCGTCCATCTTGCTCTTTACGATAGCGCCGCCGCGCGTCCAGAGTTTTCGCGATCCTGGGACGGAGTGCTGGACGCACAGGGAGGAGTGCTACATGTGCCACCACAGTCCCTTGTCCCTGGCCCAAAAGGCCACACCCTGAAAGTGGCTTTGGTGAATGTAACGAGCGCACGCGAGTCTGCAAAAGACAATCTTCTCGACTGCGGACTGTGGGAGGGGAAGCTTGAAGAGATCCCGAACCGCATAACCATCAAATGCACTCTGATACGCTGAGGCGGCGACTATACGGCCGGTAACGCCCCAAACCGTCCGGGGTTGCCTGTGCATGAACCAGAAACCGTCCGGGGTTGGCCGCCGAGGATCGTGGCGGCCGGGCCCGACGGCCGGTTGTTGACTCTGATCGCCAATCGGCTGTCGCGGACGCCGCAAGGCGGCGGGACCGACGAATTCGCCAACGTTCCGCTCGATGTATCGTGCATTTCCGGCGAGACAAGCCGTCTCAGCATCTGGGTCTGGGTTCCCGCGGGCACGGTCGG
>JAKSBK010000550.1 GCA_022361155.1 Pseudomonadota bacterium | reverse complement strand
TGTGGGCGTGCTATTTTTCCGCGATCAGGTAGGCGATCCAGGACGGGTCGCATTCGGCGGTTTGGACGGTTTCCCATTCGCCGTTGCCTTCGCCGTCTTCGTCTTCGCCTTCCCAGTACACGTCGACTTTGGAAAAACCGGCTTCTTGGAGTTCCTTCACGATCAATCGGAGATCGCAATATCCATATGGCAATTCCAGGAACTTTGGCGGGTCGTCAGGATATAGCCGGCCCACGGCGTCGTGGATTGTCTTGGCAAAGAGGTTGTTGTCCAAGGAGTCCCAGACATTGAACAAATATCGCCCGCCGGGGGTGAGAACTCGGGCAGCCTCTCGATAGCCCCTCATTCGATCGGGGAAGAACATGACCCCGAACTGACAAACAACGGCATCGAATGAACCCGACTCAAACGGCAAAACGGTCGCGTCGGCTTGCCGGAACGCGACGTTGGACGCAGCGCCCATGGCCTTCTGCGCCTCCACGATCATCGGTTCATTGAGATCGGTGGCAATGAGCCGTGACTTGGGACCGAGCTTATCGGCTATGTTCCGCGTGACGATGCCGGTGCCGCAAGCTGTTTCCAGTACGTCCGATCCTTCCGGCGCTTGGAGGGCTTCGGCGAGCAGGGATGCATAATCGGCAAAGATGAGGGGAACAAAGTAGCGCTCATAGTTTTCCGGGATTGACCCGGCAAATTCGCGATGGTGCTGCTCCATAGCTGCGTCGCCCGTGTGTTGGGGATAGATAGTCGTCAGCAGACGCCTGTTGACTGAAACTGGATCGAGTGACCGCGCGAAAACAATAGCGCGGACGAGACCTGACGAACCTATCAAATTGCATCGGCAACCGCCAAAAGGTGTGTCCTATTAGTGAACTCGTTCACTAGGGGAGGGTCATTGGACGCAGTTGGAATTCCAGCTAGGCTGTGTTGGGACGCGCGAATGGGGAGCACTCATCTTGAAAGTCGAGACGTGGCTCAAATCGCTGGGACTTGAGCAGTACACGGAAGCATTTGTTGAGAATGCTATCGACGAGGAGGTTCTGCCCGAACTATCCGACTCCGATCTTGCGTCAATTGGTGTCCTTCTTGGTCATCGTAGGAAGATGCTCAAGGCAATCGCCGCCATGTCGCGCGAGCCTGTGGAAATCACCCAGACTGAAACTGCTTCGACCACGCCGAGCACGGCTTTAGGAGAGCGCCGCCAACTGACTGTCATGTTCTGTGATCTTGCCGGATCGACTGATCTGGCATCCCGTCTCGACCCGGAAGACCTGCAAGACATCATTCGCGCCTACCAGGAATGCTGCGCCCGCGTCACGGCCCGCTATGACGGCTACGTCGCCAAATACATGGGAGACGGTGTCCTCATCTACTTCGGCTATCCGCGCGCGCACGG
>JAKSBK010000549.1 GCA_022361155.1 Pseudomonadota bacterium | reverse complement strand
TTCGATGCGATGGCGAAACGGGGTCTCGATGTAGCCGACGTGCTCGTGTGGCACTCGACCGGCGGAGATATGCAGCCGGGGCGCTTCCGTACCTGGGAAGAATGGGACTTGCTTAACAATCAGGACATCACTCAGAATGGCAGGATCATACACTACGATCTGGAGGTATCGGGGTGGCTGTCAAGCCAAATGGGCCACATCACCGCGCTCGGCCTGAACGACCTCACCTCGATGGGCCCCTGTCCCGGAAGCGCGAACTGTCCGCCTCAGCTGGATTTCGCCAGTGGCTTAGACATCACCAGGTGGGCTGAGGAGCATGGCGCAGAAGTCATCGGCGTGAACCATACCTCCAACTGGAGCCTGAACCAGTCATGGCATGGCATAGGTTTGACCCCCCTTGAGCTTCCTATTCAGCTCGGGATCGCCAACGCGAAGATATCGTTCATGGCTGTGGAGACCCCCGGGCGGGGCCTCGGCGAGGTTACGATGCCGCTGAGTCGTGCTGCGTGGCAGCTGTGGAGCGACCTGCAGAATAGCGGTTTCCGCATCGCGATCGTGGGCGGAAGCGACAACAGGTGCTTTCAGCGACAAATCGGCCAGTTACGCACGGGCGTTCTGGTGGACACCGGCCCGCTGACCTTCGCCAAGTACCTTGACGGTATTCGCTGGGGCCGCACCCAGGCCGTGTACGACCAGGACACCAAGGCGAATCTGGACGCATGGGTGGGCAGCAGCCCCAACGATGTCAAGCACATCGGCGATACGCTCGATGTGGGCCCTCAACACCAGGGGCAAGTACTCTACTTTCGGGCTTGGACGCAACTTGTCGAGAGTGGCCTGATCGAAGTGCTGGTCAACGGGGAGGTCAAGCCCAACTGCCAATGGAATGGCAATGCGGGGCAACCGCAGTACCACCAGTGCCAGTTCACGATCGGCCCGAACCCCGGACAGTGGCATCGGGGAGCCTGGGTCAGTCTGCGTGCCCCACGTGTCCAGACGAGCCCGATCTACGTCACCTGGCTGAACCAACATATCTATCCGAGTTTCGAAGCGCCTTGCCGCTTGCGCAAGCACATCCAAGCCGTGATCGACAACCTCGCTCTCAATCCAGGGGATCCGTTGTACCAGTACAAGACCAAATACCAAGGCGCGCAAGGCGAGTATACCGAGTCCGCGATAAACGCTACGTATCAGGACGACGACCCTTTCAATGATGGATACAACTATTGCGTTGGGAGCTACCCTGATCCGCCGCCCCCCCCCAGTGGGTCCGCACTGTCCCACAGACGTGGAAGCGTTCTGGGGGCCTTGGCTCGATTTCCATCAAGGTAGCCCTCTCAATGGTCCGTCCGGGGTCATCACCGGTCGCATAACCCCTCACCCTTTCAGCACCTGGCCACAGCCGCACGGGTTCTACAAATTCTGCCACCAGGGATGCGATCCCGGTCACTTCTGCGACCTTGCCAGCAACACCTGCGTCAATTGCCTTGGAAACGCGAGCTCGTTCTGTCCCGATCACGACCGCTTCGTCGTGACAGCCACGTGCGAGGAAGGCACTCCGGGGGTGCAGCAGTACCTTCGGGCGCGGGCAACACTGCGGACCGAGGTCGGCGTTCGGGACCCGTACGTGCTGTGGTATTGCTGGTCGGGGCCGGACAACCCCAACTTGTGCGTACCGCACACGTTAGGCGCGAATAACGGCGGAACCACGTGGCACGGTGGGGGAACTTCCCTGGATTATACTTTGGATGTCGCTTGTCAGGCCAACCAGACGTTTCGTCTGCATCTTTGGGTGTCCAGTGGCGGACCCTCGGGGGCTATCCCCGCCATCCCCGAGCCCCCGGGCGTTTGTAACGTGTATTTGTTGAGCTACAACATCGAGCAGACCGAAGACGGGTACGTGCCTGGTTTTCTCCACCCCAACCCCATGGTACCCGACGTGCCACCGGTCAATCCGTAGAGCTCGAATCGGACATTTGGTCGTTTGGACATTCGGGGTATAGTTCTGCAACGAATCAACGATGTCCGGACCTCTTCGCTGCTTCGAACCCGACGGTCGTGCGAGTCTGGTCCCGATGCCACTGAACCGATTAGGTGCTGCGCTGGCAGCCAACGGTGGAGCTTAGCGATGCCCAGAGACCGAGCTTGGTGCACGTGGACATCCCCTATCGCCGTCTGGCTTGCGACGGGTTGCATGGCCCTGGCGGGCTGCGGCGCCAGGACGATCACCGCCGGAGCTGCCGGCAACTCTGGCAGCGGATCGGCTGGGACCCGCAGTCTCGGGGGCGCCGGTGGGGCAGGGGCCTGGGGCGCCGCCGGCGGCATTGGTGGTACTGGTGGTGCATCCGGCGGCTTCAGTGGCCAGACGGGCGCCGGTGGCTCGGGCGGTTTGGGTGCGGGTGTGGGCGGTTTCGGTGGCTTCGGGGGCGCCAGCGGTTTAGGTGGTGGCACGGGTGGCATTGCTGGCCGCTATCCCGGTCAGGCAGGCTTTCCTGGAGGTTGCCGGGCGGGTGTCTGCACGAGCAACGACCGCATACCCGGCGTTCGCTTCTGCGGGCTCAAGGTGGGAGGGCTGCCTCCGCCTTGCAGCGACACCCCGGCGTGCCACTCGGTTCAAGGCGTGTGCACTGCAGTGGGGTCTGAGATGTGGTGCATCAAGACCTGCGGGGAGGGTCAGGGAGGCATAGGCGGCGTCGGGGGTGTCGCGGGGCAGGGAGGTGTAGGCGGGACCGGGGGCACGGGGGGTCAGGCAGGCATAGGAGGCTGCTTGCCAGGATTTGTCTGCACGTCCCACTCTCGGGTGCCGGGTATCCGGTATTGTTCCCCCCTGGCGAACATGGTGCCTCCACTCTGCCACGACCTTCGGTGCAACGCCATCCGAGGCGTCTGCACGATCGTTGGCTTGGAAAGGTGGTGCATCAGGCAGTGCGGTTAGCTGGCTCGATGTACGCTGCGTACTCCGCTAGACGCTGCGTATGCTTGGCGGTGTACTTGCGGCGCCCCCGTTTCTCCATGCGACGATTGTATGCTGGCCATCTGTGGCAAGTAGTATCGTTTGCGGTGGTGTTGTCCGCATTGCAAGCCTGTGGGGGTGGCCGCACCGGCGTCGATTTCGGCAGCGCCGGAATCGGTGCAGGCGCCAGTGCAGGACAGGCTGGCACGGGCGGGGCGGCGGGCGGCGGCGCGGGGGATTCCGGCGTGGTGCATCCGATCGCCGGGCAACCGGGCGTGGATGGCGTGGACGCTGGAACCGCGGGTGAAGGCGGTATTGGTGGCGTCGGCGCTTGGAGCACAGGCCAAGGGGGCGCGGGTCAGGCTGGCCAAGGCGGGGTGGGCGGCGGGCGCGCTGGTGAGGGTGGCGCGGCGGCCTGTAAGCCCGGCCGCGCCGACTGCGACCGCTTCAGCGGCTGCGAGACGGATCTATCCCGTTCGACGCAGCACTGCGGTGCCTGCGGTGCGGCGTGCGAGTACCCGAACGCGGGTGCGAAGTGCGTGAGCGGGGTGTGCCGGCTGATCTGGTGTCCTCCCGGGCACTTCAACTGCGATGGCATCGCGCGCAACGGCTGCGAGTCGACCGAGCACTGTCCGGGTATCGGCGGCAGCGATGGTTGTCCGCCGGGCCGAGCCATCTGCAACTCGAGCCGGGGGACGTGTGCCTTTGATCTACTGAGATTCAACCACCATTGCGGCGGCTGTGGCGTTGAGTGCAACCCGCAAATCGGCGATTCCCGCTGCGTCAGCGGCGTGTGCACGCTCGTCTGGTGCCCGGATGGACACTTCGACTGCGACGGCGACGCGTTCAACGGCTGCGAGACGCCTGGGCCGTGCGACGGCAGCGCGGCTGGCGCGGGTGGGTCGGGCGCAGGCCAGGCCGGCGCGAGCGGTCGGGGTGGCGCCGGGGGCGAAGGCGGCGTTGCAGGCATCGCGGGCTTCACGGGTCAATCCGGTTCCACGGGGCAAGGCGGCGCAGCTGGCAGCGGTGCTACCAGTGGCCAAGGCGGCACGGGTGGCGGTGGCTCGGGTGGTTCCGGTGGTGAGGGCGGTATCGCAGGTCAGGGGGGCATCGCAGGCGTCGGTGGTCATGGCGGCTTTCCCGGTCAGGGAGGCTTTCCTGAAGGCTGCCGGTCGGGTGTCTGCACGACCAACAGCCGGATACCAGGCATTCGTTTCTGCGGGCTCAAGGTGGGGGGACTGCCTCCGCCCTGCAGCGACACCCCGGCGTGCCACACGGTTCAAGGTGTGTGCACTGCCGTGGGGTCCGACATGTGGTGCATCAAGACCTGCCGCTAGCGCTTTGGCTTTGGGGACTTCAGGCGAGTACTGGGTGGTGCGGGATGCGCCGCATGCGGGCAGCCCGGAACAGGGGATTTCGAGCGGTGAGTGGACGGGCAATAGGTGACTGGACGGGCGGTGCTTGCCGCGCAGCGTTCGTGGCCCTGACGTGTGGCTGCACCTTGGCCGGTTTCTTTTTGCCCCCTCACGCGCTGGCCAACGGGCGCTATCCGGCGGCGCAGCAGGTCATCGAGGATCCACGCGATTCCAGGCACCTGATCGTGAGGGCAACGTACGGGTTGCTCGTCACCCGGGACGCGGGAACGAGCTGGTCGCTCATTTGCGAGGAGGCTGTGGGCTATGGAAGCAACCAAGACCCGGTGCTCGGCCTGTTCGGAAACGGCAACCTGATGGCCGGCCTGTTCGGGGGGCTGGCGCTAGCGCCCGAAGACGGCTGCAGCTGGAGCTTGGCTCCGGGTGGTGTCAGCGACATGGAGATCATCGACGTCACGGTAGACCCTGGGCAGCGAGTGCACGGCCTGGCGCTCGCGACCAGGCAGCAACCCGATCGCAGCTTCCGGCACAGGCTCTGGCAGAGCCGCGATAACGGCGCCCTTTGGCAGGAGCTTGGCCCGGGCTTACCGGCCGAGCTCGACCTGCTGCCCACGGCGTTCGACGCTGCGCCCAGCGACCGCGGGCGCATCTACATCAGCGCCCTGGATCGCTCCGGATCCAAGTTCCAAGGCGTGCTCTTGCGAAGCGACGACCGGGCAGCCAACTGGAGCGTGCTGCCCGTGCCTCATACCGGCTTGTTCGGTATTCCCTACCTTTCGGCGGTAGCGCCTGCCGACCCGAACACCGTCTACGTGCGAGTCCACGGTCCAGGACAGGACCGTTTGTTGGTCTCGTCGAACGGCGGGCGCGACTGGCAGAGCGTGCTCGAGGGCAAGGCCGTGATGGCCGGCTTTGCGCTGTCGCCCGACGGCAGCGAGCTCGCGATCGGTTTCGGCTTGCCCCCTCGACCCCGCAACATCGACTGCGAGCGGCTGGGCATCTGGAAGGCGTCGACACGCGACCTGGTGTTCCGCAAGGTGTTCGGCGGCGTCGTGCAATGCCTGACCTGGACCCGACGCGGTCTGTACGCGTGCCTGAGCGAGCGAGCGCACGGTTTCGAGCTGGGGCTGTCCGAGGACGGGGGACAGCGTTTCAAGCCCTTGATGAAGCTTCGCAGCGTAAAGGGGCTGGCGTGCCCCTTGCCGA
>JAKSBK010000548.1 GCA_022361155.1 Pseudomonadota bacterium | reverse complement strand
GCTGTTCGTGCTGCAGTCCCAGTTCCACCACGCTCGCCACGTTGGGGGGGCCACGTTCGAGCAGTGCGAGCACGTGCTCGTCCACGTAGGCGCGATAGCGCATGACGTCGCGTACGGTTGGCCGCGTCAGCAAGCCCCTGCGTGGCCTCGGAAAGGCCGGCCCCACCGAATTGTAGTAGGAATTAAAGAGGTACTCGAAGCCCTCGGACCACGGGCGATAACCAGGACAGTGAGGCTTGAGCACGAAGGTCTCGAAGAACCACGTCGTGTGTGCAAGGTGCCACAGCGTGGGGCTCGCGTCCGGCATCGACTGGACCACGTAGTCTTCGATGCACAGGGGCTCGCAAAGGGTCCGGCTAGCGCCTCGAACGAGCTTGTAGCGTTCCGAGGGCTGGGCACGGTCGGCGCTTGCGGAGATCGCTGGGGTGGGCTCGGGACTCATGGTGCTCGCTATTGATCCGCCCTAGCGACGACGTTGCGCGGGCCACGCCTGCCGGCAGATAACTCGCAGGCCGACTCTCGAGCGTGTGCCGGCCAAAGTCAACCAATTCGGTGGCCCTCCGTGAAATGGGCCGGACGGGACCGGCTCGAGCAGAATCAGCCTTGATTCGGGCCCTCAAGAGCTATCGGGTTCCACCGTAGGATCGGCTCAGCCGGTGTGCCGGCGGGAGCAGGTCGCGTGAGTCAAACAGGGTATAGTCCGTCGAACCAGACCGGCGACAGGGGTTCGGTGGTTGCGGCTTTTCCGGAGCGGCTTGCCTTCTTGGGCCGGCAGCCCATTTTGGATCGCCGCAACGACGTCTGGGCCTACCAGCTGTTGTATCGACGCGACCTCGAGAATCGGGCGCGCTTTAGCAGCGGTCACGACGCAACCATGGGGGTGATGCTGAACGCTCTGGTGGAGCTGGGTCTGGACCAGGTTGTTGGATCGAAGCAGATGCTGGTCTACTTCCCCCGCAAGACGCTGCTCGAGTACTACTCGCTGCTCCTGCCTCGAGACCGTGTGCTGCTCGTCATCCCGCGCGATTTCGAGGTCGACATCAGCAGCGTCGCCGCGCTCCGGTTCCTCGCTTGGAGGGGATACCGCTTCGTTCTCAGCGACGTCGAGCTTGACGCAGCGAAAAACGGGCCCCTCATAGAGGTTGCGGGCTATGCCCGCGTCGACGTGAGCAAGTACGACCCCAAGCGCTTGCGAGGGCACCTTGGCATGCTGCGGTCGCACAACCTGGAGACGATCGCCTACAAGGTCGAAACCCACGCTCAGCACGAGATGTGTCTTGAGATCGGATTCAACTACTGCCAGGGCTACTTCCTGAGCAAGCCGTCGATTGTCCGGGGTCGAAAGATACCGACGCGGCATGCCAGCGTGTTGAGGCTCCTGCAAGCGGTGCACGATCCTGACGCCAGTATTTCGAGCCTGGACGAGATCATAGGAAGCGACGTGTCCCTTTCGTACCGCCTGGTGCGCTGCCTGAACACGGCCGGGCGGGCGACCGCAAGTCGCATCGAGACCGTCCGTCACGCGTTGGTCATGCTTGGCTTGGACAACGTGCGCCGCTGGGTCACGCTGCTGACCCTTGCTGCGAGCGGCGTCAGATCCCCCGAGCTGCT
This sequence comes from Pseudomonadota bacterium, assembly GCA_022361155.1. Classification (NCBI taxonomy): domain Bacteria; kingdom Pseudomonadati; phylum Pseudomonadota; species Pseudomonadota bacterium. Next base: position 5,375 of record JAKSBK010000548.1, on the reverse strand, counting down.
GCACGTGGCTTTGGTACGGGCGCGCATGTGCGACAATCTGGCGCAGGCCGTGGGGGCGCCCAAGTCGAGCACCGCCTTCACGGTGGGGCTGTTCTCGGTGCTCGATCTGCTTCTGGACCGCCCCATGCGCGAGGTACTGAGCGAACTGCCGCTGAGCCCCGAGCTCAAGGACGCCATCGTGCATCACGACGGCCCTTACGGTGCGCTGCTAACGTGTGCCGTAGCTTACGAGCAGAGCCGCTGGGAGGCCGTGGCATGCGCCGGGCTCGACGAGAGCCGAATCACGGGCGCCTGGCTGGAGGCGGCCAAGTGGGCCCGCGAGACGGCTTGGCAAGTGGCTGGAGCCTGACCCGGAGACTTCGTTGCGGGTCAGGTGCTCGCTGCGCGATCAGAGCGATGTCTCAGGACACCAGCATAGTCCTGCGCTACGATGGGCTCGCTTGGCTGTCCAGCGTACCAGACGATCCCCGGTCGGTGCTCGTACCGATGCCAGCGTTCCGAAGCTCCCTTTCGCCCTCGGAGCCACATCGTACGTGTACAGGGCCGGCTGGACCGCGAACGCGCGGCGCCTGGCTTTTCGGGTGCGCGACCTGGCGCTCTTTCTTGCCGGTGAGGTCATTCCGGATTCCGAGGAGCTCAGCCGCTTGAGCGAGATCCGCGAACGCTCAGGTCTTAGCTACAGCGTTCACGTAAGTGCCGGCCCGGAGCTTACCAGCCGCCGCTGGAACGAGCGCCGTCGCGCTCAAAACCAGCTCAAACGCATGATTCGCCACACCCGCGTCCTGGACCCCCGAGCCTACGTCGTGGCCTGCCCCGCTCACCACGCTGACCGATCGGGACCCGAGCTTGTGCGCTGGCAGGATACGACCCAGAGCGCGCTGGAGCGCTTGCTCGGCACCGGGGTCGATCCGGCAAGGCTGTGCCTGCAGTGCAGGGCGCCGTACGAAATCATCGTGCCCATGCTGGAATCGCTCGGCGTGTCGATTGCGATGGTCCTGGCCTCGGAATCGAGCGACTACGCCATGGCGAAGTCGCTCCTGGCGGTCGTACCGGACAGAATACGCGTGATTCAATGGCACGGTGTCGACCCCGATGAGCGCGCCCATCGCTCCTTGCGCTACGTGCCCAGCAAGCACGCGAGCTGGCTGCTCGGCACCTTGATCCGGTCGGGCTACGGCGGTCTGCTCACGTTGAGCGTCTTCCATGAGTCCGAGTTCGACGAATCCATGGATCTCGTTACCCGGGCGGTCGCGCAACTCAGCGGCCGGGTCACCGATCCAACGGATCAGGCTGTCCGACCTCGACCAATACGCTGACCGCGCGTTCGATGTCCCGTTCCGAAAGCTCGCGGTGGGTCACGGCGCGCAGCCGGTGCTTGGCAACCGCGTGCAGGCGCACCCCCCGGGAGGCGGCCTGGGCAGCGAAACGGGCCGCGTCGCCCGGGACATCGAAGTTGACGATATTGGTCTCGACGCCGGAGATGTCGCAGCGGACGCCCTCGATTCGGGCCAGCCCCGCGGCCAGCCGCCTCGCAAGGCGGTGGTCCTCGGCCAGGCGCTCCAGGTTGTGATCGAGGGCGAACAGCGCAGCCGCGCACAACACGCCGGCTTGGCGCATGCCGCCCCCAAGCATGTGCCGCAGTCGTCGTGCTCGTGTCACGAATTCGCGGCTGCCGGCGATGACGGATCCAACCGGCGCTCCGAGCCCCTTGGAAAAGCAAGCGCTTACCGTGTCGACCGGCTCGGCCAGGGCGCTTGGCGGCTGCCCTGTAACCACCGCCGCATTCCAGATCCGCGCGCCATCGAGGTGCACGCGCAGACCGCGACGATGGGCGCGCTCGGCGATGCGCAGGACGTCGGCCTGAGGAAACACGCGCCCGCCCGCCCGGTTGTGCGTGTTTTCGAGTGCCACCAGGCTCGTGCGTGGCAGGTAGTGCTCGCCGGGCCGGCAAGCCGCTTCCATTTCGTCCGCGCTGAACAAGCCGCCGTGACCTGCCTGCGCGAACTGCACACCGGCCCACGCCGCGCCCGCACCGCCCTCGTAGAACGCGCAGTGGTTGCCCTCCCCGATGATCACCTCGTCACCGGGACGGCAGTGCGCGAGCAGTGCGATCTGATTGGCCATGGTGCCACTCGGCACGTAAAGGGCCCACGGTTTGCCCAGCAGCTCGGCCGCACGCCCCTCGAGTCGCCTGACCGTGGGGTCCTCTCCGTAGACATCGTCGCCTACTTCAGCTGCGGCCATGGCGGCACGCATGGCTTGGCTGGGCTTTGTGAGCGTATCGGAACGCAGATCCACGATCATGGGGTCAGGCCAGCGTCTTGACAGCAAACAGGCGTCGGGCTAGAGCGCCGGCCGCGCCCGGTAGCGCGGCGCTTCCGTGCCATCTTAGCTCAGTGGTAGAGCAACGGTTTCGTAAACCGTAGGTCCGGGGTTCGAATCCCCGAGATGGCTCCCCCTGGTGCTCCGTCGCGAAAGCGCCTTACTGCGTCGCGAGAAGCACGATGCCGGTAACCATGATGTTGACCAGCGAAAGCGGAAGCAGTCCCTTCCAGCACAACGCCATCACTTGGTCGTAGCGAAAACGCGGCAGGGTCCAGCGGATCATGAGCTGCAGCCACATGAAGAGCACGATCTTTAGCAGGAAGAACAGCACCTGGAGCGTGACCACGACCCAGTGCTGGAGCTCGACCACGAACCCGAAGAAGTCCAAGCCGTTCCGGTACAGGAAGGGTAGATCCCAGCCTCCAAAGAACAACACGGTGGCCATGGCGCCCAAGACGACGATCTCCACGAACTCGGCCATGAAGAACATGCCCCACCTCATCCCCGAGTATTCGGTGGCGTAGCCTCCTACGATCTCGCTTTCACCTTCGGGCTGGTCGAATGGAATACGCTTGCTCTCGGCGATCGACGCCGTCAGAAACAGCACGAAGGCCAGCGTGAGGTTGGGGACGAAGATGCCCCAGACGTGCTCGCTTTGCCAGAGCGCCATCTCCTCGAGCCGCACGGACTCGTAGACCATGAAGCAGGGCACGAGCGTCAGACCCAGGGTCACCTCGTTGCTGACCATCTGGCTCGCTGCCCGTATGCCGCCGAGCAGCGAATACTTGTTGTCGGAGCCGTAGCCAGCGATGGCTGCCCCAATAATGCCCGTGCCGCCGATCGCGAACACGAACAGGATGCCTATGTTGAGCGGCGCAACCTGCATTGGCACGGCCGCGCTCGATGCGACAGCGCCGGTGCGCGGCAGCACTTCGGTCGCGTGGTCAAGGTAAAGCACATCGGCAAAGGGAATGACTGCGAAGGAAGCCACCACGGGAGCCAGCGTGATGATGGGCGCAGCAGCGTGCAGAAACCGATCGGCTTTGGGAGGCACGAAGTCCTCCTTGAAGATCAACTTCAGCGCGTCGGCGAGCGGATGCAACAGGCCAGCTAGCGTGATGTTGCGCCCAAATAGGGTGAAGCCGGCTCGGATTGGACCAAGGCGGTCCTGGATCATGGCGCTTTGGCGCCGCTCGGCCCACACGAGCAACGGCGCGAAGGCGCCGACGGCCACGATCAGGATGAACACGATCTTGATCAGCGAGCTAACCAGAACAAAGAGAAGGGAGCCTTGCATTCGCAGAGTCCTTACGGCGTCGCCGGCAGGGTCCTGGACCTCAGCGGTCGCACTCGCCGCCGATCATATTGACGGACCCAAAAGTCGGGATGATGTCTGCCAGCATGTCGCCAACGATCATATCCCGTACACCCTGCATGTTGAACCAACAGGGTGGCCGCACCCTGACTCGATAGGGTGTCCCGCTGCCGTCGGACACCACGAAGAAACCGAGCTCGCCGTTCGCCCCTTCGGTATAACTGTACACCTCGCCCGGAGGCGGCCGGAAGCCTTCCATGACCAGCTTGAAGTGCGCGATCGTGGCCTCGATGGTGTTATAGACCTGCTGCTTGTCCGGAAACACGAGGCGTGGATCCGAAACGGAAACCGGGCCATCGTCCGGCATCTGCTCGAGCGCCTGCTCCACGATTCGAACCGACTGACGGATCTCCTCCATCCGCACCATGAAACGGTCCCAGTTGTCGCCGTCGTGGCCGATAGGCACGTCGAAGTCGAGACGGTCGTAGACCAGGTACGGGTGGTCCTTGCGCACGTCGTACGCAATGCCAGTGGAGCGCAGCATGGGGCCTGTCATCCCGAGCCCGAGCGCGCGCTCGCGAGGAAGCACGCCAACACCCTGCATCCGGTCGATGAAGATCCTATTGCCCAAGAGCAGCGCCTCGACCTCGCTACAGGCATTGTGCACATCCGGCAGCACCTTGCGCACATCCTGCTTGAAGTCGTCCGTGGGCGGCAACGCCATGCCCCCAATGCGGCCGAAGCTGTGGGTCATCCTTGCTCCGGTTTCCTTCTCGAGCCGGTCCCAAATCCATTCACGGACCTTGATCATCCAGAAGAACGGTGTCATCGCACCGAGCTCCATGGCGCTGGCGCAGTTGCAGGTCAGGTGATCGGTGATACGGGCGAGCTCGCCAAGGATCACGCGGTAGTATTGGCCGCGCTCGGGTACTTCGATGCCGCAGAGCTTCTCGCCGACGAGCGCGAAGCCGACGTTGTTGAGCATCGGTGACACGTAGTTGAGGCGGTCTGCGTAGGGGAAGACTTGGTTCCACGTGCCTCGCTCGCAGGATTTCTCGAATCCCCGGTGCAGGTAGCCCGGCTGGACGTCCGCTTCGGTGACCGTTTCACCGTCGAGGTCGAGCACCATCCGAATGGTGCCGTGCATCGCGGGATGCGACGGCCCCATGTTCAGACGCATGGGATCGCCCGGCAGCTCCAGTGCGGTCTCGTCGTCTTCGACAATCTCGTCAGCCAGTTCCATTTCGGTCCCGCACAGGCCGGCGCTCAGCAACCTGAGGGTTAGAGCGCCGATCGGTTTGAATGCATGCGTTGGTTCCGGTGGCTCATCGAGCTTGCCGTTCGCCGGACCCATCCGTGCCGTCGCCACGTGGCAGGGAGGACTTGGACCGCAGCTGGGCCAGGCGCACGACTTCACGCGGCGGTACCAGGCGGGGGGCGCGCTCTCCGTTGCTGATCTTCTCTTGAAGCAACATCAAGCCGTCGAGCACGGCTTCGGGGCGAGGCGGACACCCAGGGACGTAGATATCGGTGGGCACGATTTTGTCGATACCTGGCACGGTCGCGTAGTTGTCGTAGAAGCCCCCACATGAGGCACAGGTGCCGAATGCGATGACCCACTTGGGATCCGCCATCTGATCGTATATGCGTCGAAGCGCTGGGGCCTGCCGCTGGCTGATAGTTCCGACCACCCACAGCACATCCGACTGACGCGGGCTGAAGCGGGGTGCTTCGG